>DASQYT010000219.1:0-3923 GCA_035639075.1 Candidatus Elarobacter sp. | reverse complement strand
GCTCGAAGAAACGATGGATCCGGACGATGAGACGAGCGGCCCCAGGAAAGACATCGGCGCACCGGATTTGCGCCTGAGCGGCGCCGTCGACCGGGTCAATCTGGAACGTTCGGTTGAAAAGCTGCCACCGGGTTACCGGACTGTGTTCGTGTTGCACGACGTCCAGGGGTACGAGCACAACGAGATTGCGGACATTATGGGATGTTCGGTGGGAAATTCGAAGTCGCAATTGCACAAAGCGCGCACTCGTCTGCGGGACCTACTACAGGAAGAGGTACGCCAGCAGGCCCGGCAAGAACGGCATGCGGCAAAAACGCAGACGGCGCACGATGATTGAGCTACAATGAGTGCAACTCAAGGGTGTGTGCGACTTCACGGGGAAACATCGAGGAATTGCGCCGAAGTGAATTGAGAGAAGTCGAACGGGGCAGGCATCCAGCGTCAGCCTCGCGGAGTGAAGGGTCATGCAGTGCAGGGACGTGGAATTCGCAGTGGAGCAGGAAGGTCTGGCGCCGCTGCCGGAAGCAGCACAAGCGCACATGGCTACCTGCAGCCATTGCCAGGAATTTGTGGCTGATCTCGAGACGATCGTTTCTGCCGCGAATGAATTGCCGGCCGAAGTCGAACCTCCTGCCCGTGTGTGGGTTTCCCTCCGGACACAACTGGAACTCGAAAGGATTATCAAGACGCCCGTCGTTGCTGGTCGCAGTGAACGCGCTCCGTGGTGGCACGGATTCAACAATCTATTCCGGAGCCGCGCTTTGGCCACTGCGACAGTGGGCTTGCTGATCGTCGTTGCTGGCGTGCTGCAATTGCGGCAACCGCCGGATGACTCCGCGGAAATTCCTCTGAGGGTTGCTGGCCCCGCTTGGCAAATTCCTTTCGCGCAAACCGCCAAGGTCCTGAACGAGCAGGAAATCGATCTCACCAACATGCAGCTTGCCAGCACCACGGCGGTGGACGCCTCTTTTCGGCAGAACCTGAAGCAAGTGGATGATTTTATTGCTGACTGCGAGCGCCGTGTGAGCGCTGAACCGCGGGATGATCTGGCGCGTGAATACCTGTCCAATGCCTATCAGCAAAAAGCCGAATTGCTGTCCGCGATGATGGATCGCGGAGGGAGTGTCAACTAACATGGGAATTGGAATGATGAGTTTGTCCGCTCTACCCTCGGATATGAAACGCGGCATGCTGCCGGTACTTGGCGCGGCGGCTTTTTTCTGTTCGGGTATTTCGCCCGCGCATGCGGCGGCAAGCCAGCACGTCGAAAGGCATTTCGCGGTCAACACCCGCCCGGTCGTGGTGATCCATAACGTTGCCAACGGCCGCATCGAAGTGAAGTCCTGGAAAAACAAGGAAGTCGACGTTGTCGCCAGCCAGACGTCCGACAAGATTGGCTTTGACATGGAGCAAGCCGGTGACCGCATCGACGTCACCGCTAATGTTCTGGACGCTTCGGCACAAGCCCCGGAATTGGCGGCCAGTCTACAGCTCACCGTGCCGGAAGAAACGGAATTGCAGCTCAAGACGGAGACGGGACTTATTTATGTCGAGCAGGTCATGGGCGATATGACGCTGGAGAGCGTGGCCGGTGATGTACACTTAAAAGAGGTTTCCGGATACATCATTGTTAAGACCACGGAAGGTTCACTGGTCTGCACCCAATGTGCCGGCAAACTTGATTTCAAGTCCATTAGCGGCGGCGCGCAAGTTCTCCAGCCAGCCCTGACCAACGTCAGTCTCTTCACCACTTCAGGAAATATTCTTTTTGACGGCGACTTTGTCCGCACTGGCCTTTACACCATGAAGAGCGGCCGAGGCCTTGTTGAGGTTCGCTTCTCGGGCAACGATTCCTTTGACCTGAAGGCGCAAACTGCCACGGGCACGGTTGACAATCAGGCGGCGGCGTACCTCAAGCCCGATTCTCACGGCATGATGCGCCGAGCATCAAAGTTCACCAAGGGACTCTTCGGCACCGTCGGGCAAGGCCTGGCTAAAGTCGAGCTCTCCTCCTACAGTGGTACAATACGCATTCTGAAGCGCGACTAGTTTTTTTTCGCGCTGCGTTCGCGTGACAACAACACCTCCTTTTCGCGGCCCGCAAGCCCGCGTCCCGATTCTGTGCCTCGCCGGTTTTATGGGTTCCGGGAAAACCACCATTGGCACGCTCCTGGCGCGACAACTCGCTTGGCGCTTTGTCGATCTCGATGACCGCATTGAGGAATCCGCCGGCCTCACAATCCCACAAATTTTCGAGCGCCTCGGTGAGCCGGCTTTCCGCCAGCTCGAGGCAGACCAACTGCGCGCCGCTCTTGGCCGTGCCACGGAGATGAAAGAGAGCACCGTTCTCGCTCTGGGCGGCGGCACCTACGCGCAGCCGGGCTGCCCTGAATTTCTGCGCGCGGCGGGCGGCCCGGTATTATGGCTGGATTCGCGCATCGAAGTTCTGCTCTCACGGTGCATGACAATGACTGGCCGCCCGCTTTTCCGCGACGAAGCGAGCTTCCGCGCGCTTTACGCTCAGCGCCTCCCCTCCTATCAACTTGCCGACTATCGCGTGGATAGCTCCGGCCAACCAACACAAGTGGTCGCGGAAATTCTGCGCCGGGGCATTGTTGCATCCGGTGGAAACGCGCCGCATCTGGTGGTTGAGAAACCCCTTCCCTGAGAGAGAATGGACACGGGGGTAAGAGGCACCGTGAAATTCAGAATCATTTCGATTGCGCTGACATTTGGAATTGTGGCGTGCGCCGTTTCCATCGCGGCCCAGAAGAAGTCCGCGGCCACATCCGGCCCCGTTGTTTTCGTTCAGGATAAGGGCAAGCTGACTATCAAGCTCGGCGGACAAACCGTCGGCCACGAGGACTTTGAAATCGCGCCATCCGGCGGCGGCTGGCTCGCCAAGGGCCTCGCGGAGGTCAAGCCTCCGGATAGTGGCGCCAGCAAGGTCTCCGGTTCGCTAACGCTGCAGGGCAACGGGGCACCGATCAGCTACGAGTGGAGCTCTCAGGCGGAAAAGACAAACGGAGCGCACATCCTCTTCGCCAATGGCGTGGCCAGTATCACTCTAGAGATGCAGGGCGCGCGCCCGTTTCAACAAGACCTCACATTCAATACGCCGCTCATTGCTGTTCTGGACAACAATCTCTACCATCAATACGCGGTTTTGGCGCGGATTTACGATTGGTCCAAGCGCGGCGTGCAGACTTTTCCTGTACTCATTCCGCAGGAACTGACACCTGGCACGATCACCGTGCAATCCACGGGATCGGCCAGCGCCGACGGTAAGACCTACGAAGGCCTCAAGGTCAACACCTCTGACCTCGAGATTCTACTCTTGCTCGACGGGAATCATCGGTTGATGCGGCTGGAAGTGCCAGATGCGAAGGTTTCAGTCGTCCGCGAGTAGTCAGCCTTATCTCCAACGCTAAAAAAAGTGGGACAGACACATCAGCCTGTCCCACGATTGCTTGCAGCTTAAGAAACTAGCGCGCGAGCGGCCGTTGAAAAACGGGTTTGCCCTGCGCCCCAAAGGGCGCGCCTGGACGCCGCAGCGGATAGCCCTGCGGATTACCATGGGCGTGCGAATGCGCAAGCCCATTCGAATGGCCAATGCCGATGTGACCGTTGCCATTCGCCGACGCGGGCTGCGGCAGCCGCGCCGGATTACCGATAGGGCGGAGATTGCTCGGCGCTGTATGAACGTGGTCGCTGATGGCTTGCAACCTCTTCAGTATGGACTGCCACTGTTCCCAATCCAGTTGGCGTAGGAACGGGCGCAATCCTTGGATAAAGGGATCTTCCAGCAGCGCTTCGCCGTCGGATTCCGGGATGAAGAACCTGTTCAGGCCGACGTTCAGCGCCTCAGAGATCTTCTCCAGCGTGCCGAGGCTCGGCGTCATCTGGCCGCTCTCTATGCGGGA
>DASQYT010000218.1:0-4687 GCA_035639075.1 Candidatus Elarobacter sp. | reverse complement strand
TTTTCGCTCATCTCGCCTCACCAGAAAATAATTTGAAGGACCAGCAAGATCGCTAGGGCTGCAATTCCCCAAAAAAGCGGCCGGTGCAGGAAACTCGCGTGCTCTTCCCGCGCCACTTCCGTCAAGCTGTAGACAAGTCCTTTCAGCTCTTCGTCGGGCTTGGGCTTCGTCACCAGGGTCACTAGGACAGTGACCACCACACACGTGACGCAAGACCACAGCGCCTGGTACATGGCTTGGGCAAGTCCCTTCGCATCCGGTGAAAGTGCGAAAACCGATACCCAGCGGGAACTTAGTTTCATCAAGCTGAACATTCCAACAGAAGAAAACACTCCCGCCAGCAGCCCCCAAAATCCTGCTGCGCGTGTCACGCGTTTCCAGAGCATCCCCAGCAATACCGTGCCGAAAAGCGGCGCGATGAAAAATCCAAACAGCGCCTGCACGTAGTCCATCATGCTGGCGAACTTCATTACCAGATACGCGGTTCCAATGCTGACGAACAAGCCGATCATCGTGCACCACCGGCCCATCGAAACATAGTGACTATCCGGGGCATCCTTGCGAAGAAACGGACGGTAAAGGTCATAGGTCCAGACCGTCGCGAAAGCGCTCACGTTCCCCGCCATGCCGGCCATAAACCCTGCCACCAAAGCAGTGATTCCAAGGCCTAGTAAACCGGGTCCGCAATAGCGCGCGAGCATCAACGGCAGAACATCATCGTATTTAAACTGCCCTGGCTGCGCCGCACTGGCGGCTACCAGGTGCATGGGCAGGACGGCGCGGCCAAGCAATCCAGGGAGAATCACGATAAGTGGCACAGCCATCTTGAAAAATGAGCCAATGATGGGCGCCATTTTCGCGGAGCGGATGTCCTTCGCCGAAAGTACGCGCTGGACCACGAGGAAGTCCGTGGTCCAATAACCCATCGCCTGCACTGCGCCCAGACCGAACACAATGCCTGTCCAGTGAATGCCCATGGGATTATCGGCGAACGACTTCATCGGACCCCACATGTGAGTGAAGTCCTGGCCGGGAAAGTTCTGGTGAATGCGCGCAACCATGCCGCTCCACCCACCGGTCTCAATCATCCCGAGTATGGGAATGAGCAGGGCGCCAAACCAGATGAGGAAGAATTGCAAAACCTCATTGAAGATCGCGGAAAACAAACCCCCGGCGGCAACGTAAACGCCAACGGTCAAAGACGATACGACGATGCTGAAGTGGAGGTTCCACCCAAGGACCACCTCCATGACTACAGCCATCGCGTACATATTGACGCCAGACATCAGAATGGTCATTACCGCGAAGGTGATCGCGCTGAGCGCGCTGGCGGCCGAACCGTAGCGTAACTGCAGGTAACCGGGAACGGAGTGCGTCTTGGAGATGTAGTAGAACGGCATCATGACGATGCCAAGGAAAACCATTGCGGGGATGGCGCCTACCCAATACCAGTGCGCCGCCATGATGCCGTATTGATAGGCGTTGCCAGCCCAACCAAGCAGCTCCAGCGAGCCAAGGTTGGCCGAGACAAATGCCAGCCCTGCCACCCACGCGGTCATCTCCCGGCCGGCAAGGAAGAAGTCTTCGCCAGTCTTGGCGAAGCGCTTCAAATAGAAACCGATGCCCAGCACCAAAGCAAAATAGAAGGCGATAATGACCAGATCCACCGCGGAAAGATGGACAAGCGTGGTTGGTGCAGCCGACGCCATCATCGCGATCATTTTTTCTCCTTGGGCTGCCCGTAGTAGGCGGCCTTCCCGTGTTTTCTCAGATAGTGCTGGTCGTGAAGAAAGCGCCCAATCGCGCGAGCTTCCTGATTGATGCTCAGAGTAAGGTACGCCATGCGCGCGACGGATTCCAGAATAACGGCATTATGCGCCGAAGTTGCGGGATCGGCGCCCCAGGCAAACGCTCCGTGATTGGCCACCAGCACAGCAGGAATCGCGGAAGGGTCCACGCCTTCAAATGCCCGCACGATGGCGTGTCCCGTATTCTCTTCATATTTCGAAACAATTTCTGCGTCCGCCATTTCCTTCGTCACAGGAACCGGTCCGTGGAAATAATCGGCATGCGTCGTTCCCAAGCAAGGGATCGACCGGCGCGCCTGCGCCCACGCCGTCGCGTACTCCGAATGCGTATGACTGATGCCGCCTATGGCGGAAAACGATTTGTACAAAACGAGATGCGTGGCCAAGTCTGATGAAGGCCGCAGCTTGCCCTCTACAATCTTCCCGTTCAAATCGGTGACCACTAAATCTGCCGGCCTCAACCGCTCGTAAGGTACGCCGCTTGGCTTGATCACCACCAGCGACTTCTGCCGAGAAATGCCGCTGGCATTCCCAAACGTATAAAGGACCAACCCTTTACGCACCAGCTCTAGGTTTGCTTCCAGCACAGCTTTGCGAAGTTCAGGGAGCAGCATCGGTTCGTCAGAAAGCCAAAAAACGCCGCCCTCGCGGGTGACAGCGCGGAACGTTATCACGCCGCGAAGCGGCATGCCAAGCGTAATCGCTTACAATGTGCGTATTGCGCGGATCCGGGGGCATCGCAAGCTAAGCGTTCCCCTGCTCCGCAACGCGATCCAGGTAGTGAATTTCCCCTGCTTCCACAAGCTGTGCCGCCGCGTTCTCTGGCGTAACGTCCCGCTGCGGAGACCCAAGAAGTTCGTAGCCCACCATGAATTTTTGAATCGTGGCGGAGCGCAGCAGCGGCGGAAAGTAGTGCGCGTGCAGGTGCCACTCTTCGTAGACGCCGCCATCGGTGGGCTTCTGGTGAAATCCCATGGAATACGGGAACACGGTTTCAAACAAATTGTCGTAGCGAATAGTAATGCGCCGCAGGATGTCGCCGAGCAGATCGCGCTCTCGCTCGCTGAGTTGATCGATGGAAGCAAAATGACGCTTGCTCAACACGAGCGATTCGAACGGCCAAACCGCCCAGAACGGCACAATCACAGCAAAAGCATCGTTCTGGCAAACGACGCGCACATTCAATTGCAGCTCCAGCTTCAAGTAATCGCACAGCAGGCAGGACTGTTTTTCAGCGCGATACTCCCGGAAAGACGCCAGCTCCCGAGTCGGAAGGTTTGGCAGTGAAGCGTTCGCCCAGATCTGGCAGTGCGGATGAGGATTACTGGCGCCCATCATCTCGCCGCGATTCTCGAAAATCTGCACGTGGTTAATCCAGGGCCTTTTCCCAAGGGCGCAGTACTGCTCGACCCATGCGTTCACGACTCCGCGCAACTCCGCGATACTCATTCGCGGAACCGTGTGATCGTGGCGCGGCGAAAAACACATCACGCGGCAGATTCCCTGCTCTGCTTTCCCCACCAGCAAGCCGCCCGAATCAAATTGCAGGGCCGCGACCTCCGGCATCATCGCCGGATAATCGTTGTCAAAAACATACGTTTCCGTGTAACGCGGCGTTTGTGCTCCGCCCGCGCGCTTATTTCCAGGACACAAATAGCAGTTAGGATCGAATGAGACTGCAGGAGGTCTTGCGAGCTTTTCCACTTTCCCCTGCCACGGCCGCTGCATACGGTGGGGTGACACGAGCACCCACTCTCGCAGGAGAGGATTGAACCGGCGGTGCGGAATTCGATTCAGCTCGGCGAAACTCATGGGCAAGGTCGAAGCATGACAGACGCTAGCAACTGGCTGCGCTTCCCTTCTCCGCTAAAATCCTGTCACTTCACGGGTCTATTCTCTTCCAGTGTAATTTCCGTCGCCCCCTCGGATGCCGGAGAAACGTAAATCTCCGGAGTCAGACCCGTCTTGGAGGAATATGCCGCGGCGACGTTGCGCCGGAAATCGCTCACTGCCGCGGACTCCACCAAATTGATAGTGCAGCCGCCAAATCCTCCGCCGGTCATTCGCGCTCCAATCAAGCCGGGTTGCGCCGCGGCAATTTCCACCATCAGGTCGAGTTCCCTGCAACTAACTTCGTAATCATCTCGCAAGCTCCGATGTGAGTCCTGCAGCAAAGGCCCGAGCGTCGCCGTGTCCCCTTTGCGAAACGCCTTAACCGCGCTATTCACCCGCGCGTTTTCCGTAATGACGTGCCGGCATCGCGCGAACACCTTCGGCGAAAGGTTCTGACGATGATCCTCCAACTGAGAAAGTGTTACGTCACGAAGCGCCCGAACCTCCGGCAGCACGATGCGCAAAATTCGAACGCCCTCTTCGCATTCCGCATGGCGCGTATTGTATTCGCCGGAAGCCAGTTCGTGCCGGACCATGGTATTGCAGATCACCAGTTGCAAGTTCGGCGGAAGTTTTACGAATTCGTGCTTCAGCGAGCGGCAGTCCAGCAAAAGCGCATGTGACGCGCGACCGAAGCACGAAATAAACTGGTCCATAATTCCAACGCGCGCACCCACGAATTCGTTTTCCGCTTTTTGACATAGCTTCGCCAGTTCGGCGCGGTTCTCCGCGTCACCACTCTGCCGAAGCAGTGCAAGAGCAACGGAGACTTCCACAGCAGCCGACGAACTTAATCCGGCACCGAGGGGCACTTCGCCGGCGATATAGACATTTGCTCCGCTAATGGGCTTCCCTGCTCGCCGAAGCGCCCAAGCGACACCCAGTGGATAGTTGGCCCAGTGTTTCTCCGGCAGGGGTGGCAACGAATCGAGGCGCGCCTCGATCGTTTCATTGAAATTTTCAGAATGAATAACCAGCTTGCCGTC
>DASQYT010000217.1:0-6496 GCA_035639075.1 Candidatus Elarobacter sp. | reverse complement strand
TCGGCAAAATTGCTGCCTGAATCGTTCATACAAACCACCACCGGCCCTCAGAATTTTAAGATTTCGCGCAGACGATTGGAATCGCTGCATCTACTTCATCGCGTCACTTTGCGGAGTGCCTTCCGAGGTCGGCCTGCGGTGCGTGCCCGTTAGGAACATCCATGCTTCCTTTGCAACCCAGATTGGCCCAACTAACAAATAAATAGGTCCCTGAAAAAACGCCGGATGGTTTCGCTCGATCCGGTGGCCGAGAAAAAGAAGCACCCATCCGCCCAGGAAAATTCCTGCTCCCAAGATCCATTTTGTGAAAAGCAGAAGGATAATCCCGACAAAAATCATCGGGATACCAACGCCATGCAGGAATTTGTTCCAGCCGGATTCGTGCTCGTGATCGTACTGCGTCATGTAGTGCGCCAGGCTCGGCATTAGCGCACCTCCTGTCAGCCAGACAGCGACTGCCCAAGGTTTGGTGGGAGGACAGCCACCTCAGGAATCAAACTTTATACCTAAATGGGAGGATTTGCTAGAGCGTCTTGAGGGTACTGGGAGTAATGCTGCTGTTCGCCTATTGCGGTCTAAAACGAGTAGGCCGTTTGGATGCCTACAAATCCCGGCGGCCTTCCATGGCCTTCAGCATGGTCACTTCGTCGGCGTACTCGAGGTCCGCACCCACGGGAATTCCGACGCCGATTCGCGTGACGCGCACGCCCAGCGGTTTCAGCAGCTTCGAAAGGTAAACTGCGGTTGCCTCGCCTTCGGCAGTAGGATTTGTGGCAATGATAATTTCTTCTACGCTGCCGCCCTTCAATCTCTCGATCAGCGATTTGATGTGCAGTTGCTCCGGTCCGCGCCCCGAAAGCGGCGAGAGCGACCCGCCCAACACGTGATACATGCCGCTGTACGTCCGCGTTTTCTCGATGGCCATGATGTTGTGCGCTTCTTCGACGACGCAAATCGTTTTCTTGCTGCGCGTCGGGCCCACGCAGTACAAGCACGGATCGGAATCCGTAATGTTGAAGCAGATAGAGCAAGCACGAATTTTTTCTTTGGCGTTGCGAATGGCGTCCGCCAGCGCCAGAGCATCTTCCGGCGCGGCTCGCAGCAAATGAAACGCCAGCCGCTGCGCGGTCTTCTGGCCAATTCCGGGAAGATGTTTCAGCTCATCGATGAGTCGTTCGACGGGAGCAGCAAAATCGGGCATGCAGCATGTGTAGCATAGCCGCGCGCAGTAGCGCAAACAGCCTAGAGACTGCGATACATGATGTAGGCGTCGACGTAGCCTTTGGTTGGATGAAGGAAAGCGTTCGGAAGGCGGCCGACGGTCCCAAACCCGAAGCTCTGCCACAGACGGACGGCACGTTCGTTGGTACCGATGACGAAATTGTATTGCATCGCGCGAAATCCGCGCTCGCGCGCATGGTCAAGCGAATGCGCGCACATGGCACGGCCCACACCGCGGCCCGTCGCCGTTGCCGCGGTCATGTACCCGCAATTGGCGACGTGAGACCCGCCGCCCCTCTGGTTCACTTGCAGGCAGTAGGTTCCGACGATTTCGCCGCCATCTTCCGCCACAAAAACTTCGCGGTCGGCTGAAAACCAGTACGCGAGCGCGCTCGCTCTATCCATGTCGCGTGGCAACGTATAAGTCTCGCCCGCGCGGATGATGGGCTCCATGATGGCCCAGATCGCACCCCTGTCTCCGTCGGCTGCAGACCGGATTAGCATGCTCGTAGTTTGCCACGAGTGCTTGTAAACGTAGACAGCCTCTCCGATCCCATCGGAGAGGCCGTCTTAAGTGGTGATTAGACTTGCTTAGTTTTGAAACTGCGTCTGGAAGACCTCGCCAGGGAGCACAAATCTCGCAGGACGCTGAACGGATTCCGCGCGAGGCAGATGAACCGGCAGTCGTTCCTGTTTTTCGGGAAGCCCAGTCGTTTCCTCCGCGCGGAGACGCTCCATCTTGATACCGAGCGCGCGTTCCAGTTGGAACAAATCGGAGCGCTGTTCTTTCACGAACAGCGTGGAGGCTACGCCGTGTCCGCCATTGCGTCCGGTTCGCCCGACGCGGTGGATGAAATTCTCCGCCACTTCAGGCAGATCGTAGTTGATGACGTGCGCGATGTCCTGCACGTGAATCCCGCGGGAAGCCAGGTCCGTGGCGACCAGCACGCGGAAGCGACCCTGCTGAAACCCAGCCAACGCTGTGGTGCGTTGCGATTGCGAGCGGTCGCCATGAATCATGGCGGTGGAGAAGCCTCTGCGATTCAAGCTGTCGGCAATCCGTTCCGTTCCGCGCTTGGTTCGAGCGAACACGAGGCACTTTCCCGTTTCCTTGGCCAGCAAACGCTGCAGCATTTCCTGCTTGCGGTCCATGGCAACTTCAAACGCCTGGATGCGCACGTTTTCCGAGGGTTTCGAGGTCGAGCCGAAGGAAAGACGCACGGCATTGCGAAGGTAATCCTTCACGACGCGCGCCATGTCGCCTTCCATTGTCGCGGAGAAGCACATCGTCTGCCGCTCTTTCGGAAGGATCGATACGATGCGCTTGATCGCCGGAAGGAAGCCCATGTCCAGCATGCGGTCCGCTTCGTCGAGAATGAGCGTACGCAGCGCATTAAAGTGGAAAAGTCTGCGATCAAGGTAATCTTCCAGCCGCCCCGGAGTCGCCACCACCAGCCGCGCTCCCTTGCGAATGGCCTGGAGCTGTCCACCCTCGGATAACCCGCCGACAACGAGCGCCGCGGGAAGAAGCTGCGCGCCGCGCAGCTTGTTAAATTGATCCACGACCTGCATCGCGAGTTCGCGCGTGGGAACCAGCACCAGCGCCGCGATTCCCGGCGTTTTATCCTTGAGGAGCTTTTCGATCACCGGAATCAGGAACGCCAGCGTCTTGCCAGTTCCTGTCTGTGCCGTCGCCAGCACATCTTTGCCTTCCAGCGCCTGCGGAATTGCCGCAGCCTGGACGGGCGTCGGCGTGGTAAACCGCGCCGCAGCCAACCGCTCCTTCACATAAGGAGAAATCAGCATTTCGGAAAATCGCGCTGATGCGCGTTCCGGCAGAGCCTCCGAGGAGCGCTCTGCATTCACTTCTGAAACATTCAACATTCAATATTACTTTCTTGCTGGCAGAAGCCGTCGCGGTGCGCACACGAGTTCTCGGGCGGACCGGCGGCTTGCTTTGCCAGCCTCTTTTTAGATTACGCGTAAAACGTACGGAGGAAACTGGAGGCGGGGAGTCTCAGATCAAGAACTGCACCAGAGGGACCGCACAACACAACCGAGGTAATAAGCGCAAGAGCACTATATCACACTCGTCGCTCTTCGTAACGATTAAATTACGAAATGTAATCCCTTCGGCTTGAGGCAATGAATTATGAACCCTCCTTTAGCCAATAAGTCATTCATTTGGAATGTCTTACGTCGGGGCAGTTTACTTGCAAGGCCTCTCAGGAAACAAAGTGCAAGATTCCTTTTTGGCCTCGTTCTAACATGGAGACAAGGAAACACGCACTCCCAAGGACGCCCTATGCCCATGGTCGAGCTGCTGGTCTTTTTGATCGGGATCTTGCTGATCGCCACCCCCATCATCGCGCTCATCCTTCTGGTGAGGTACAGCAAGGTTCGCTCGGAGCTTAATCGGCTTAAGGAGGAAAACACCCGGCAGCACACTTCTTTCCAGCGAGAACTTACTGATCTAAAGCGTCAACTTTCTGCAGTGGTCCATCCTGCTGCGCCAACCGCTGAAAACGCGCTGGAGCGCCCTGTCGTCGCTCCGTCACCACGCGCGACAACTGTACAAGATACTCGTGTCCCATCCCCGCAGGTTGAGTTGCCCGCGCCAGTCAAGCTGCCACCGGCCGTATCAGTGCCAACTCCCCCGGTACAACCGCCACCGCCCAGCGTGCCCTCAGAGCCGAAGCCTGCGATACCCGCAGCCGCGAAGACCCCAGCCGAAGCAAAACCTTCTGCACTGGCTGCTCCACTACAAACCACTCCGCCATCTCCCTCGTCCCAGCCTTCTGAGCCGCGTATTCCCGCGCCCAAGCCGCCAGCGCCAGCACAGATTCCTCCCTCTGCCGCTCGCATCTCCGCGCCACCGCCGCTCTCTGCATATCGCGTGCCTACTCCCCGGCCGACTCTTCAACAACGCATGAAAACTGTATCCGCGATTGAAGAAACTCTCGGCACAAACTGGCTCAACAAACTCGGCATAATCATTCTGGTCGTGGGAGTCGCCCTCTTCGGGATTTATGAACTCGGTGCCCTAGGCCCGCTCGGCAAAGTTGGGATCTCTTACCTCGCCTCCGCGTTTCTTCTTGTGGGCGGCATTTATCTCGAGAAGAACGAACGCTATCGTCTTCTTGGCCGCACCGGCATCGGCGGAGGGTGGGCGCTGCTCTTCTTCAGCACCTTCGGGATTTATCATGTGGAAGCTATGCGCGTTCTTTCCCAGGACCCAGGCGCGCTCACGCTCGATTGCGCTCTGATGTTGCTTGTTGCAGTAGCCATGGCGTTCCACACGCTGCGCTATCGCTCACAATTTGTCACCGGCCTGGCATTCCTGCTTGGCTACACTACGGTCGCGTTAAGCCAAGACACGGTCTATAGCCTTTCAGCCGGCGTGTTTCTTGCCATCGGACTCGTTTCGATTGTCTTGAAAATGGGCTGGTTAGAGCTAGAAGTGTTCGGCATTCTCTCCAGCTACTTGAATCATCTGTATTGGCTGTATCGCATCCTTGGCATCGAAGGAGCGCAAGGCCGACACTTCGAGCAATACCATGGCAGCCTGGCTTTGCTTTTCTTCTACTGGCTGACTTTCCGCATTTCCTACATTGTCCGCACGATTAAAACCGACTTCGAAGAACACGTCTCCACTCTCGCCGCTCTCTTAAACGTTTTGCTGCTCCTCGGAGTCATGAAGTTTCAATCCGTCCAGCCGGAACTCGCCTATCTCGCGCTGCTCGTTGTCGGCGCGTGCGAATTCTTCCTGGCCCAATTGCCTATTACCAAGCGCCGGCGCCAGGCCTTCGTCGTCTTAAGCGTAGTTGGCGCGACGCTGATGCTTGCCGCCGTTCCATTCCATTATTCCGGGAACAATGTGGCCATCCTCTGGCTTGTGGGAGCCGAGGCCTTCCTCGCGGCTGGGATCATTGCGAAAGAAGTGGTTTTCCGGCGTCTTGGCCTTTTGACAGGTTTACTCGTCGGCCTGCATCTCGTGGGCGTTGACTTCCGCCAACTCGTCAACCAGCGTCTTGCGAACGAAGATCTGGTGCTCGCCGCTGGCGTCCTTTTCTTTCTCTGCGCCGTCGTTTTCTATGTCAACGCCCATAGCGTCGGCTCGCGCTGGAAAGAACTATTTACCGGCTCGTCGGACCGTCCGCTGCTGACTATCCATTCCTATCTTGGCGGCTTTGCCGCCGCATGCGCTGCGTGGGCTCTTTTTTCACGCGACTGGACCGCTCTCGCATTCGCTGCCGTCATGCTGATTGTCGCGGCTCTTGGATGCGCCCTCGAATCGCAGCACTTGCAGGTGCAGTACGCGCTCCTGGCAGCGCTCACCCTGTATCGCGGCATCGTCGTCAATCTTCATCTCGAATCCGGAGAGCACGCTCACGTATGCTTGCGGTTGCTCACTCTCCCCATTCTTAGCGCCGCGTTCTATCTCACCGCCAAGTTGTCTACCCTCCGTGACGATCCCGATCAACGCACCCTTCGCAGCCTCTTCGCTGCTGCGGGAAGCAGCTTCATTGCCCTTCTAATCTGGTTTGAGGCGCCGGAGCTTTGGCAGCCGCTCGCGTTCATTGCTTTCGCAGTGATTCTTTCCGAGGCCGCACGCGCACTTCGGTATCACGCGCTTGCCTGGCATTCGCATCTGCTCACCGGTCTTGCCGTCTTCACGGCGTTAACCGCCGATCAGAGCGGCACTTACCGCTGGCTCACCATTCCGGCGCGTGCGTTCAGTGCATTGCCGGTCGTGGTCGGCTCCTATTGGCTTGCCAAGCGGCTCGGCGCCACGAATGACCGGCACATCGGGCTTGCGCGTGTGGCCTATACGTGGATCGCAGCCGGCGTGACGGTTTGGATCCTTCAAGAAGCGCTGCACGCGCCATGGATTGCCGTTGGCTGGATCGTTTTCGCGGTCGTGCTCGCGCTTTCCACGCGCTTGATTCGCTACCATCAGCTCGCGTGGCAGGCGAACGTCGTCGGCCTCTGTGCCCTCCTCCGAGCGTACTTTTATAACTACAACCTGGAGCAGAAATTCTGGGGCCCCATTTCCTTGCGCATTTTTACAATATCGGTCGTTGCCGCGGGCTTGTACTTCCTCTCGCGCAACGCCGCGCCGGAAGAGCGTTTTGCCCGCGCCATCGCTTTTCTTCATTCTTTCGCGGCGACCGGGCTACTTGCCCTCCTCGCCTGGTACGAAGCGCCTAACGGATGGCTAGCTCCGCTCTGGGCCGCGTTTGCACTGGTCCTGGCGATTGTTGATCAGCGCCTC
>DASQYT010000216.1:0-8002 GCA_035639075.1 Candidatus Elarobacter sp. | reverse complement strand
GAGGGCAGCCACCTTGCCGATGTTTGTCCGCAGCCGACCATTCCGGGCTCGCTGGACGACCTCACTCAATTGGACGCGATCGGGTACGACGACGAAGTCGATAGTCAGGCCGCCAGAGGGCCGCGCCTCGGTCGGGCCGGCGATGGTCACCAGCGTTCCTCCGGCGCGAATCACGCCCGCAGACCGCTTCGCGATGTCGCCACCGAGGACATCGAAAACCAGATCGACCTCGCCGACATCTTCTAGGGCGTCGTTATCGAGGTCGACGAACTCCTGTGCGCCGAAGTCGAGCGCCGTCTGACGGCCGGCAGCGCGCCCGGTGCCGATGACGTACGCCCCGGCCTCACGTGCGAGCTGGGTCGCCATCGAACCGACTACGCCGGCCGCACCGTGCACGAGGATGCTCTGCCCCGCGCGAAGGCGGCCGTGCTCGAACAGCCCCTGCCACGCGGTCAGGCCCGCCATCACGAGGGCCGCGCCCACAGTGAAGTCAACGTCGCCCGGCAGCGGCGCGAGGTTGCGTGCCTCGACGGCTACATACTCCGCCAGCGTGCCGTCGCGAGTCCAGTCCGTGAGGCCGAACACCCGCTGTCCCACCGACAGCCCTGTTGTTCCATAGCTGAGGGCGGTGACCACTCCGGCTAGCTCGTGGCCGGGGATCGAAGGCGTCCGGTCACGGCCGAGGCGGTCGATCCAGGTCGAGGGCCACGACAGCTCATCCCCGGTGAATCCCGACGCATGAACCTGAACAATGACATCGCCGTAGTTCGCGCCCGAGAGGTTGGCGAGCGCCGACCCCTGCGGCTCGGGCCGCTCCATCAACTTCATCCCGGCCGTTCCCGCAGCCTGATCCGTCACCACAATCGCCTTCATCGGTCACCTCCCCGTGTCGAAAGTATCAGTGTGCGATACATATTGGATCGTCTCCTTTATGTGGAAGATCACCCCATCTGGCAGATTGTTTTTGAGGTGCGCTTCAGCAAAGGTAGTTTGAACAATTACGAAGGCGGATTGAACAATATGGTTGTCCATGTGATTTCAGCCCCGCAGCGGTATTTTTACCGGCTCGAAAAGGACCGGGCATGGCAGCCTGAGGCGAACAGAATCAACAGCCAGTGATGATGATGCAGCTAGGAGCAGCAGTTGGTTAGTGCCAGCCGAACTGGGGAGTGCAGCTTCTGAGCATCTCTGGTAGGAGGAGCAAGTTACGGTGCAACGAGCTTCGTAACCTGAAGGAGTCGCTCTGAATTTTTGTTCGAGGGGCTCGCAACGAATCTGATGGTCTGCGCAACTAAGTCGTTGGCAACAAGACCCTGCTCTGCAGCGCGATTACTTAGGAGCTACACAGCACACAATCAGAACGACAAACGCGAACGGGAGCTTTGTGAATGGGGGCAGGCCTCCCGAACGAAAGCCAGGAGACGACCAACCTGATATTGGAGGACTTCCATGCCTGAAAAAATCCACGAGCAAGACATTTTGAACTTCGCGCTCAACCTGGAATATCTGGAGGCTGAGTTCTACACATACGCCACCACCGGCAAGTCGATCACGAGCTTCGGCATTGGGACCAAAGGGCAGGTGAGTGGATCGAATCCAACGACAGGAGGCACGACCGTTGGAGGCAAACAGGTCACCTTCTCCGACAGTGAATCTGTTCTTCGCGATATCGCAACACAGATCGGAGCGGACGAGCGCGCCCACGTAGTTCTGTTACGGGGTGCCCTGGGCTCGTCTGCATGTGCCATGCCCAACATCGACTTGGGAGCTCTTGGGTTCGGCTTCGGTAATCAGAACGATTTCCTTCGAGCAGCACGCATCTTGGAAGACATCGGCGTGACGGCGTACTCGGGCGCGGCCGGTTTTCTTAAAACTCCGGACATCATTACAGCGGCGGCATGCCTTTTGGGGGCTGAGGCGGAGCATGCTGCCACTATACGAACACAAATTGCGCGATTGAAGATACCGACGACAGCTTTGGACGGCGTGGACTTGATCCCTCCGCCCAGCGGACAGGCAAAGCAGGTTCTCTCCGTTAAGGTCAGCGATGGGCTGATCGCGACTAGGACGGCTGGACAGGTGCTTTACCTCGCGTTTGGGGGGAAGGCAGGAGCGAAACAAGGAGGCTTTTTCCCGAACGGTCTTAACGGCGCGATCAGCGCGAGCACAGAAGCGGCAACAATGCCTGTAGCTGCCTAGCATCTTGCTCGAACGCTTGCAAAGCAACTGGGATCACCGACAGAGTTCTGGGGACGCCAGGACATCTGGAGCAGGCCCAAACGTCGACACATTTTTCCGGCGCGGCTGGCGGGTATTTTTGAGCTATTCCTGGCTGGCTGGCCGCGCCCGAACTAACCTCCAAGTCAGTGGAAATGGTGAGGAGAACGCATGCCGAAAGTTTCCTTCGCGGCCGATATCAAGCCGTTGTTTCGCGACATCGATATTTCGCACATGAAGCGGTTTGACGTAGAGCTGGACAATTATGTCTACATGTCGAATCCGGACAACGCGGACCAAGTGTTGGCGAACCTATCAGCGCACAATGGTGAACCGCCGTCCATGCCACCGGGAGGACCTTATTGGACAGCGGACCAGCTCGCGCTGTTCACCAAATGGCAGGAGGACGGATACCAGCCATAAGCTTTGAATTAAGGAGAATTTCCCATGGCCATCACCTCACGAGGCTTTTCTGGTCGACGCACCCCCTCGGATGTAACGTTACCGCCTGGGCAATACCCCACGACTGACTTTCCAGTTTTGTCCGCGGGGCCGACGCCGCGCGTGCCGCTTGACCAGTGGGAATTCACGATCAACGAGGGCACAGATGTTCTGCGCAGATGGGATTGGAAGGCATTTCGCAAGTTGCCTGCCGAAACGATTACGGTCGACATTCATTGCGTAACGCGATGGTCGAAACTCGGAACACATTGGGAAGGTGTTTCCCTGGATACGATGTTTGTCGACATCAAAACCGACGCCTCCCATACTCTCGTGCATTCGTACGGTGGCTACACCACAAATCTTCCTCTGGAAGATCTCATGGACAAGCAGGCGTGGATCGCGTTTCGATTTGACGACGATGATCTTGCTCCCGAACACGGCGGCCCGGCTAGACTTCTTGTCCCTCATCTTTATTTATGGAAGAGCGCCAAATGGGTAATGGGTATTACGCTGATGGACGAGGATCAACCTGGCTTTTGGGAAAGCCTTGGTTACCACAACTATGGCGACCCATGGCGTGAGCAGCGGTATCAGGGTGACTGATGTGGCGTATCGGAACGGTGGCTGCACTTCGCGATGAAACAGCAACCGCGCGAACTATCACACTCGAAGTTCCTGATTGGCCAGGCCACCTCGCTGGTCAGCACGTCGATGTGCGTTTGACGGCGGAGGATGGATACTCTGCGGTCAGGTCATACTCCATAGCCTCAGCGCCAAACTCTGCAAAACGTTTGGAAATAACCGTCGAACGGTTGCCAAACGGCGAGGTCTCCCCTTACCTCACTCAGCAAGTCGCAGTCGGCGATCGTTTGGAGTTGCGCGGTCCGATCGGTGGATGGTTTGTGTGGCGTCCCGAGCAACCTGAGCCAATCCAGCTGATAGGAGGCGGGTCCGGCATCGTACCGCTAATGGCCATGATTCGCTCGCATGGGTCGGCGAAAAGCGCTGCGCCATTCCGTTTGCTGTACTCCGTGCGCGAACCGGGAGTTGTCTTCTACTACGACGAGCTACGGAAGCGATCTGAGAATGGCCGTTCACTGACTATTACCTACGCATACACGCGAGCCACGCCCAAGGATTCGCCGCGACCGCCGAGCCGCATAGACGCTTGGCTGATCGCCGAAGCTGCGTGGCCTTCCAAACTTGTTCCCACTTGCTACGTTTGCGGTCCAACGCCGTTCGTAGAAAGCGTTGCGGGTTTCCTCAGTGCCGGCGGCAATGGCCCAGACAAGATCAAGACCGAGCGTTTCGGCCCCACAGGAGGACGGAAATGAGTGCACAAATGAACTATCTCGACGGCAACGCGGCTGCCGGGGAGTTGAGCAAGATATTCGCTATCGATGTTACGACCGCCGAGGGAAAGTGCGCTCACTGTGGCGCGATTCGACGGTTCGCAGAGGCCCATTTGTACATGCAATGCCCAGGCGTTGTAGCGCGCTGCTGCGTTTGCGAGCACATCCTGCTTCGGTTTGCAAATGTGCGACAGCAAGTGGTCCTTGACGCACGTGGCATGGCGTACCTAGTCATGAACGCCGGATGATTCTGGAGCTCTGGATAGGTACGCTAATGAGCGCTTGTCACCGGTTGCTGTATCGGCACACCAACGCGACTCGGCTGCCGACAAGCTCTTGAAAGACCGTTAGACGTGACGCTCGAAAGGAGAGATTTTCATGGCCAACACTGCCCCTAATACGCTCATAGATCGAGCTATTGAAGCATGCCTCCAATGCCTGCACTGGTGCTCAGCCTGCGTCGACGAGGCCCTCAATGATCCTTCCAGAATGGCGGGATCGATTCGTTTGTGCCACGAGTGCGCGCCGGTGTGCTCCGTTTGCGCGAGTTTGCTTTCGTCCAATTCGCAGTTTGCCCACGAGCTTTGCAGTGTTTGTGCGGATATTTGCGAAGCCTGCGCTGCAGAGTGCGGGCAGCACAAACATGTGGAGACAATGCGTAGATGTGCGGAAGCCTGCGCGCGTTGTGCCACTGTGTGCCGTGAGGTCGCTAAAGGCGGGCCCATTCGGAAGGCTGCATAGAACGCAAGTCCCAAAAAGCTTTGACCAGAGGAACGCGATCCAAAATCGTCCTCTTAAGCCTGACGTATTGAAAGCGATTGACAGCATACGGAATCACTGGCCGGAGTACTTGAAGGAAGCTGGCGAACGGCCCCTGCGGTGATGTGGCTGATACCGGACCCGCGTATCGAAAGGAGAATAGAACGAGGGCCAACAATAACGGCGTTCAGCTCGCGCCACGGAGCGTGGCGTCAATCCCGACCTGCCGTTCGAACAGATAGCATCGCGAGCAGAAGAGGCAAGAATGAGGATATCGGGCACGCATCGGTCGCGCTCCACGCTGGAACCGACAAACTGGCGACCGCCGAGTGACATTCCGGTCTAGCTCGGCCGGCCAGCGCGGTCGTCGCAGAACGCTTTTGAAAAATCGCTGCAGGTTAGGGAATCCAAGCAATGTCACATCTCATCCCATCAGGTGTTCGAGTCAGTGGGGCCCAGTTGATGGCGCCGCATGTGATCATCGTCGGTGGTGGCTTCGGGGGACTCTCTGCGGCTCGTGCCCTACGCCGTGCTGCGGTTCGCGTGACGCTGATTGATAAACGGAACTATCATCTTTTTCGCCCGATGTTGTACCAGGTTGCGACGGGATTGCTTTCGGACGATGAGATTTCCGGGCCACTGCGTTCAATCCTCAGTCATCAAGAAAATACCGACGTGTTGCTCGATGAAGTCGTGGGCATCAGCCCGAAGCAACGTTTCGTTCATCTGAAGCACAGAGACTTAGCATATGACTTCCTCATTCTGGCAACTGGTATCGAGTACAACTATTTTGGGCACGACGAATGGCGTCGGTTCGCACCAGGCCTCGAATCACTCGATGATGCCGATGTAATTCGCAGCAAAATCCTGCTTGCGTTCGAGCGGGCTGAAACAATAGCTTCGACACCCGAAGCGCGGCAAGAGTTCCCGACTGAAGAAGTTCACCGCCTGCTAACGTTTGCACTCGTGGGTGCCGGGACGGTCGGCGTTGAGATGGCCGGCACGCTCGCCGAAATGTCGCGCATGGCCTTGGCGCACGACTTTCGCCATATAGATCCCAGAACAGCTCGGATTCTTCTCTATGAAGCTGCACCTCGCGTTCTGCCCACATATCCCGAGGTCCTTTCCCTCAAAGCGCAACGGCACTTGGAGAGCTTAGGCGTCGAGGTTTTCACCAACGCTCGTGTCACAAGTGTGGATTCGGAGGGAATTGTCGTCGGGGGACAGAGAGTTTCGGCCGGCACTGTACTCTGGGGAGCTGGTGTGGTTGCATCTCCGGCGGGACGGTGGTTAGGTGCGGAAACCGACAAGTTCGGAAAGGTCATGGTGCAACCTGATTTGTCCGTACGAGATCATCCGGAAATTTTTGTAATTGGCGACACCGCTCATCTCGTTGCTCCGGTTCGAAATTTACTTGGGATCAGATCCCGATCGCCGATGCTGATGCCTGGAGTAGCTCAACCTGCTATACAAGAAGGTAAGTACGTTGCGGACGTCATTCGGCGCCGTGTGGAAGGGCGTCAACAACCGGAACCTTTCTGGTATTGGGATAAAGGTGATCTCGCGATCGTTGGCCGAACATACGCGGTCGCCGACTTGCGCTTCATCCGGTTTGCAGGTTTTGCAGGGTGGGTCCTCTGGGCAGGCGTGCATATTTACTTTCTCATCGGATTTGCCAATCGTCTCTTTGTGCTGCTGCAGTGGGGATTCGATTTCCTGACAAAACGTCGACGAGTGCGAGTCTTGACAGAGGAATCTGCATCGGCGGAGAACTTGATCGATCCAGCCGCGTGACACTTGGCTATTCGCCGCGTCCAGAGGGAGCAGTATGGAATGACTGCCGCAGACGAGTTAAGGCTATCGGAGCAAAAATATGCCGTATACCCTGTCGATTTCGCCGTTACTTGATGATGGTGGTTTCTACAGTGCGGCTTTGCCGTCGCTGACGGGAAGGATATTTTCTCCGCCGCCCCCCAGCGGCAGCACAGCCACGCCGTTGGATACAGCAACATCTTCCAATCTCACCTTGTCATTCACCTCGGCGGGGATTCCACCGGCCGGAAGCTCGGCAATGATCCTCACTGAACCCGCTATTGGGGGAGATTTCCTGCGCTCTGGCCTCGTCAACGCGCTCCCACCCTCGCCAGCAGCCGCGACCGCGATTACTCTCCCGACCGCCGCAATGTCGAGCGCAGATATTGCGGCCGCGGCAACCGGATTCTCGGTCGCGGCCATAGCAATTCCAGCAGCAATTCGAATCGTGTGCGGTCTTCTTAGCGCAGGTACATTCATACCACTTACGGCGACTGTCGGACCGGCCACAGCAACTACTGGTACGGGATCTATCACGATTACAGTGCCTGGTTCATTGACTGTTCTCGTGCTCACAACTCGGATTGTGGCACACGACCGAGCGAAGGAATCCGACATAACGTTTTACGGGTTACAGGGAAGTCAAATCGACACGGAGCGGCTGGACCGCGGACCGCGAACCCCTGGTCTGAAACTCATTTGGTTGCAAAAGAGGAGATGCACGGTACCGTAGCGGAGCCCAGGTTGCCATAACCCGGCGATGGCTTGAAACGGAGAGCGTACGAAAAATATCTGTTTATCGAACGCTTAAAACCACGAAAATCGGAGTCACGGAATCAGCGACTTGCAGAAGACAGCGGAGGAGGGTTTTTCGAATCTTGTGCTGAGAGCATTTGCCGTACCCGTCGGCGAGGCCAAACCCCCTTGTAGACAGCGAATACCCCAATGCCTGGCTGTAGAACTTTACCTAACGGGCTAGGTCTGCCTATCGACGCGGACGAGCCGATCACAGGTCGCAGTTCTTAACGCAGAGTCAAAGCGGATGGGGAAGGTTTAACCTGAGGCTGGCACGGACGCGGGCTTCTCCGGGTACAGGCGGTCAAACTCCGGGTCATCATGAAGAAAGATGAGGTCCGGGTCGCGGCGGGCCCATACCGAGTCCCTGAATCCCGCTTCCCAGGCTTTGCGCAATGCATCCAGGGCCTCCGGCTTTCTTTTCAGATTGCAGTAGAGACAAGCGGCATTGTAAAGAATCGAGGCCTCGTTGGCGCGCAAAGTAACAGCCAGGTTGAGTTCGCGCAAGGCGTCATCCGGCCTTCCCAACTCCGCGTAGTCGCTTCCCAATAGGATGCGCGCCCGCGCGTCTTCAGGCACTTGTTTCAAGTGGTTTTCGAATGCCGCCATCCTTCGCTGAGTCA
>DASQYT010000215.1:0-3244 GCA_035639075.1 Candidatus Elarobacter sp. | reverse complement strand
CCTGCCGGGCCTACCAGAATCTTCGAGAGGTCTCTCCCCTTCGACTTCGCTCAGGGTCGGGATTTCGGCTGCGGCCTCCCGCTTCGCTCACGCCCGCAAAACGCCTCAAGTTCAAGTCCTGCCGGGCCTACCAGAATCCTTTCGATTCATCGTGACGATGGCTCGCATTGGCACTGGAACTCGCCTTGGCGGCCGACATCCTTCGAACGGTCATGATGCCTTCCTGGGATGAGATCGGGAAGTTGGGGGCAATCGTTGTGCTACGAACCGTTTTGAACTATTTCCTCGAGCGCGAGATTGAACAAGAGCAGAAGAAGGCGAAGTATGTGCTCGAATCCGCTGCTTGAATTCTCTTGGTGGGGACTGACGCTTCAATTAGCGGGTGCTTTCGTCATTACCGGTTTCGTCGCGGCGGCCCTGGTCACTTTAAGCCTCGGCCGCGGCGTTTTGCAAGCGAGATTGCGGGTGGCAGAAGGCGTGATCGGCGGACTCGGCGTGATGACAGCAGCAACACTGTTGCGTACAATCGGGCTTCGCACTTGGCACCAGATCCTGATATTCACGCTAATCCTCTCCCTGCGCATCCTGCTGAAGAAGGTGTTCGTGTGGGAGAAGCACCGGCCTTTTGAAAATCCAGTTTAAGGCCGACAATTCCGTTTCTTGTCAGCAGGCAGTCGTAACCTTTCAGAGGTGTCAGAATCTGATGGCAGTGAGATCGGAGCATTCGATGCAAGGCAAAGTTGTACTCGTAACCGGGGCTAATGGCGGCCTTGGATCCTATGTGACACAGGCGTTTCTCGACGCCGGTGCCATCGTCATTGGAACGTCACGAAAGATACAACCATCGGATTTCAACAACCCCAGCTTCACTGCGATTCCAGCAGACATTTCGACTCGCCAAGGCGCCAAGGTCCTGGTGGATCAGGTTGTCGCGCGTTTCGGAAGGCTCGATGTTCTGGCGCATACGGTCGGCGGGTTCGCCGGAGGCCAGCCGATCGCTGATACCGACGATGCAACTTTTCAGAAAATGTTTGATCTCAATCTGAATTCTGTATTTCACATTCTGCGGGTCACGATCCCCGCGCTGCGGCAAGCGGGCACTGGTCGCATTATTGCGATTGGAAGCCGCGCCGCGCTGGAGCCCGGAGCCGGCGTTGGCGCGTATAGCGCTTCCAAGGCCGCCATGGTTTCTCTGATCAGAACCGTCGCTCTGGAAAACAAAGACGCGGGACTTACCGCCAACGTGATCTTGCCGGGCACGATGGACACACCGACGAACCGGAAGGCTATGCCAAACGCAGACTTCTCCAAGTGGGTTCGGCCAGCGACGGTCGCGAGCTTAATCACCTGGCTGGCCGGCGATGCTGGCAAAGACATCAACGGGGCAGTGATCCCCGTTTACGGCAGCGATGTTTGAGATTCTGACAAAAGCGTTTGTCTACGCTCTGGAGGCGTACGCAGGTCTCGGATTCGTCGTCGCAGTGCCATTCGTGTGGTTTGGAGTCCAACGGTTGGACTCCGAAGCTCAGGGATCAGGCGTTGGCTTTCGGTTGCAAATCCGTCGCGGCTACGGAAATGGCCTAAAGAGCTATCGCCGTTTGGTCTATGCCCATATCCCGCCCAGCAAGCTGCAGACAAAGCTGCACAACTATTTTTCTCCGGAGGAGATCGCGGCAATCAGATGAAGGTGCAGGAGCACCCTGACCTGCTTGCATACTGGCGCGAGCACGTGCTTGCGAATCTTCAGGAGATACGGAGCGGCCGGAGGCAACGTACATGCGCCGTTTATGGACTGGCCCCGGTCCGCATACCGGTCTGCCTCGATACCGCGGTCCGCACGGCGGTGGCCCCTCTGGCCTGCGCCGCTGGAACCTGCGGCTGTGGCATCGGCCGCAGTCCGTAAACATCCTCCACCAACGCCCGCAGTATTTCTGCCACGCTCCAGGCCTGCGCGATGCAGCCGCAAGGCCGTTGTGGCGAATCGCCGTCGAGGATTTCGGAGATGTGTCCTAGGCCGCCATCGGCGAGATGGTCCTTTAATGGCGCGAGCCAGGCGGCAGCTTGGCGGCGGGCGGCTTCACTGTCTCCGTTGACCTTTACGTAGGCGCTAATGAACGGTCCCATCAGCCACGGCCAGACGGTCCCCTGGTGATAGGCGCCATCGCGCTCGGTTGGGCCGCCTGTGTATCGGCCACGGTATTGGGGATCGCTTGGCGCGAGAGTACGCAGCCCGTAGGGGGTCAGCAGGTGTTCCTGAACCTTTTCCACCACCGCCTTTGCGCGTTCAGTGGACAACATGCTGTGAGTCAGACTCACGGCAAAAATCTGGTTCGGGCGGATAGAAGCATCCGGCGGCCCGCCGTTTACCACGTCGTACAAGCAGCCAGTCGGCTCGTTCCAAAACAAGCGATTAAAACTCCACCTCGCGAGTGTTGCCATGCTGCGGTAACGCTTCTGCCCGGCTTCGTCGCCGAAGTGGCGGGCGAGGTCTTCCATGATGCAGAGCGCGTTGTACCAGAGCGCCTGGATTTCCACGGGCTTGCCACGTCGCGGCGTCACGACCCAGTCCCCGACCTTGGCGTCCATCCAGGTGAGCTGGACCCCGGGTTCGCCGGAAGAAAGCAAGCCGCTCGGATCCACCTTGATTCCGTAACGGGTGCCGCGAACGTGCCACAAGACGATGTCAGCAAACACCGGGTAGAGCTCGTCGCGGACGAACTCCAGGTCGCCCGTGTAAGCAAGGTAGGCGCGAGCCGCTTCGAAAAACCACAGCGTGGCATCGACAGTGTTGTACTCGGGAGTTTCGCCGGCATCGGGAAAACGGTTGGGCAACATGCCCTGATCTGCATGCTTGGCAAAGGTCCGCAGGATGCTACGCGCAACTTCGTGCTTGCCAGTCGGCAAAGTAAGGCCGGGCAGAGCGATCATGGTATCGCGGCCCCAGTCGCTGAACCAGTGATAGCCGGCGATGACGGTTTTCTGGTCTCCGCGAGAGACGATGTATTGGTCGGCCGCGGCGGCCAGGGTCTGAACAAAATCGTCCTCAACGGGAGAGGATAGCTTAGCGTTTCGCCGGCGCGTGATCTCCGACTCTCGATACTCAACCTTCGCGACGTCACGTTGTTCTGTGGAAGCAATAACCGAAGCTTGGCGTCGGAGGCGCAAATCGAAGCGGAGGACCAAAGGATTGAAGAGGTCTTCAGAAAAATCGAGCCCGCGTTCGCGCTCGGCGTCGTACTCGAAA
>DASQYT010000214.1:0-9730 GCA_035639075.1 Candidatus Elarobacter sp. | reverse complement strand
GCCGGATACACCAGCGCCATGTTCACGCACTTACCCAGCCGAAGCGTGTTCATCGACAGCGACCGATATGTGAGCGATGACTCCCTCGGATACTGGGTGGCGCATGAACTCGGACACTTGGCTGCCAACAGCACCAGAGAGAGCGATGCAGACAAAGCAGCCGGTGAGTATCGCAAGCGCCTTAAGGACGCACACAAACCGGACGCGCATTGAGGGAGAGCGAGCGGTGAGCGGCGTTACTCCTCGCTGTGGTCCATGTGGTATTGCTTGAGCTTGCGGTAGAGAGTGGTCTTTCCGATGCCGAGCATGCGCGCAGCGGAGAGTTTGTCACCGCCGGTTTCGCGCAGGGTGCGAAGAATCGCGCGGCGCTCCAATTCCTCGAGAGGCAGAATTTCATCTTTTTCAGGGATGCGCTCGGTGGTGGGATACTGAAGGTTAGAAGGCAGATCCGCCACGTGGAGAATCGGCCCGGAGCCCAGCGCGACGGCACGCTCGACGGCGTTTTCCAATTCACGCACATTTCCGGGCCAGTCGTAGGCGATCAGCCGCCGCATGGCGTCTTCGGAAATCGTGCGCACTGGGCCTTGTGGGTTGGAGAATTTCTCCAGAAATGCCGTGACGAGGATGGGGATATCACTCTTGCGGTCCCGCAGCGGCGGCAGTTTGACCTGCACGACATTCAGACGGAAATACAAATCCTGCCGGAAAGTTCCCGAACGAATGGCCGCGTCCAAATCGCGGTTAGTGGCAGCGATGATACGGACATTGATCTGGCGGCGTTCGGTGGAGCCAACCGGCTTGACCTCGCGCTCCTGCAGCGCGCGCAGGAGCTTGGCCTGCAAATCCACGGGCATGTCTCCGATTTCATCGAGAAAGAGCGTGCCCCCCTGGGCGGCTTCAAGCAGACCTTGCTTGGCCTGCATGGCCCCGGTGAACGCGCCCTTGACGTAGCCGAACAACTCGGATTCGATCAGCGTGGGGACCAGCGCCGAACAGTCCACCGGCGCAAAGGGGCGGTCTTTGCGCGGCCCCGAAAAATGAATGCTGCGGGCCACGAGTTCTTTCCCCGTTCCGCTCTCCCCGAGGATGAGAACGGGATACTCATGCTGGCTGACTTTTTCGATGATTTTGTAGACACGCTGCATTTTTATGGAGACACCGATCAGCCCGCCGAACCCTGGCCGCGTGCGCAATTGCTCGCGCAACAAGCGATTCTCCTGCTGGAGTTCCACCGCGCGCCCCACGCGTTCGAGGCGGGAGCGCAACTCCTCAATGCGGAACGGCTTGGTGACGTAATCGACGGCGCCAAGACGCGTAACCTCCACAGCGGATTCAATGGTGCCGTATTGCGTCAACACGACGACGGCAACTTCGGGATGCTGGCCGTGCACCTGTTTGAGCAGCTCTACGCCGCTCGTTCGCTGCAGCTTCAAATCCGTCAAGAGGATGTCAATGGCCGAATGTTCCAGAACCTCCAGCGCTTCTTCCGCGGTAGCCACGGCGATGGCTTTCATTCCAGATTGTTCGGAAACCGTGGCACAGGTCTCACGGATGGACAGCTCGTCATCCACGATGAGAATGTTCATCGGGACAGCCTCGCGGCGGACTGCTGCTTCCTCAGTCATAAGAGGACTCCCAAGAGCCTCGGTCTGCGGCTTTATTTGCATCTCGGGTTCCGTTTCAGGAAATCACGCGGCTCCTTTTATAAATCAATACGTTAGTTAAATGACATGCGGGTTGCAAGTCCCATTTTGGGAATTAGTCTGAGCCCGTCCCCCCCCGATATTGTCCCAAATCGGGAAGGATTTGGGAACAAGCATGGTCAAGCGTACTAGTCCCAAGACAAAGCATGTTCCTCGATAGATTCTCGGAAACCCGCTTATTTGAGTCGAATGGTTCATTGGCCTCCCCAGAATCACGAGTCACTTCCGGCCTTGCTGCTCTGTTGCCAGCCAGTTAAGGTTTAGGGTTCTTCGCCGGTGCCGGCGCGGTGGTTTTCTTCTTGGATGTTTCACCGCCGCCTCTGCTAAGCAGCGTGAGGGCATCCTTGGCACTGAAGGGGAACCGGCGAACGGACTGTTCACCGGTGGTACTCAGAGTGACGTCGACGCGGCGGTTGTTGGCCATGCGGACGGTCAGCAGGTTTTTCAGGATCTTCTGCTTTTCCGCCGGACTCAGATCGGGGTCGGCTTCGATCAGTTTCCTTACCTCTTCAGCGGTCATGTTCTTCTCAAAGCCAAATGCGCGGGTCTCGATATGGTCCGCGGGCACGCCCTTTTCCAACAAGTAGGTCTTGACGCGTTCCACGCGGCGCTCGGACAGCTTTACATTGTAGTCTTTGGCTCCGCGAACGTCGGCGTGGCCTTCGAGAATCAACTTGGCGTCTGGTCTGTACTTCAAATAATCCTTGAAGTCACTGGCGAGCGCATTCAGCGTGGCCTCCTGGCTGGGCAGCAAACCGCCCATGGGCTTGGCCACAGAGGGCAGGGCTGTCGGGAAATAGATGCTGTGCAGCGCCAGCTTGGTTTCCAATTGCTTGACCTGCGGAGGCTCCGGGGGCTGGTTCACTTCCACATTGCCGGAAGCATCTGCAGTTCCGCCGCGGCCATCGTTCACCGTACACTTCAGCGTGTAGGTTCCCGGCTTCAGCCCGGTGGCATCAAAGTGCACATTCGAGCCGCTTCCCACGACTTGTCCGCCGGTTGTGGTGTAGCTGTACGTCAAGGGATCGTTATCCGGATCGCTGCCGTTGCAGGTGATGCCGGTGCGTTCACCCGGAAGAATGGGGGTGCGTTCCACGGAGAGTGCCGCCGTGGGTGGATGATTGGGCTTCTCTTCAACCTTGATGTCCACCGCGCAAGAGGCCGAGCCGCCTTTGCCGTCATCCACTTTCACATTTACGGTGAAGGTGCCAACGGCTACGCCGGTGGAATTCCAGCGCGCCTCCGGGCCGGTGCCTTCTACAATGCCGCCAGTCGCGGAATATACGTACGTCAAGGGATCGTTATCAGGATCGCTGGCGTTCACATGCACGGCCACGTTGTCACCCGAACCGGCAAAAACGGAAGAGGGACTCACCGAACACGCCGCCACAGGCAGATGATTCGGCGGAGGGGGCGGATTGGGAATCCCAAAACGCAAAACCAAGCCAGTGCCGGCGCGGAAGCTGTCCTGCCGGCCGGTGGCTGTTAGGGCGGGCCCGGTAAGACTGGTCATGAGGTAATCCAACTGGGCCACACGCCAAGCGACGTTCTTGGTTAGAACCATATCCACGCCGCCACCCGCTGCCAAGGCAAAAGCATCCTGCACGGCGGCGCCCGTGATCTGACCGTTCCCGCGCACGCCGCCGGCCAAAAACTCAGCAAAGGGAACAAAATAATCGAACTTTCGAAGGTTTAACCGCGGACCGAATAGATAGCTGATCATGGCGCCTCGGGCCAAATCATAAGTTCCGACTTCGCCGGTCAGACCAATCCATCGCGACGCATTGTAGGTAATGGAACCCGATCCGCCGTGGCCGTCGAAGTTCGAAAAAGGGCTGCCGGTCCCGAAGTTGAGGTAGTGGTACATTGCCGCGATTTCGAACCTGGGCACGAGCTGTCCGGGTGCGCGCTTGTCCGAGGCGGCAGCCGGTCCCGGGAATGGTTTCGGCCGAGGAGTGGCAGGCAATGCGAATAGGCCGCTCGCCGCTGCGGGTTTGCTGACTTCCGCATTCTTGCTGGGAGCTGCGCTCTTCTCCGCGCTCGCGGTGGCATTCGTTGTTTCGTCGCCCGTTCCGCTGCTCTTCTGCTGCGCGCAGAGCGGCAAAGCGAAAAGCACGCTCACCCCGAGTGCTGCACACAAATTGCGCATCTCATTCCTCCTGAGCACAATCAACCGAAAATTGTTTGGTTCGGGTGCTCGGCCGCCGACGGCACGCTGCTTGTGGCGGACTCCGTTAGACGCATTTCAATTGTTTCCACTCGTTGCCGCTTTCTCTCCAGGCATTCACTTCACCCCACACTCATGTCCGAACCAATGGAGAAACCTGAAGGCAAAAGGAGGCGGCGCAGTAAGACTATTCCACAATTCACTTTCGGTGCAACAACTTCCTGTCTTTTCATGAAGGCTTCAACTGTCCGCCGTAATTTCCCTTGGCATTCAGTGGACTTGGTCTGCCGGGCTGACTCGCCTCCTGGCCTTCAACAGTACGTCCACGGAATCGGGCCGCGCATTCCAGAAATCGAGGCGGATGCGCCCGTCGGAAAGTTGGGCGACGGTCGCTGGCATGGCGCTGGCGGTCAAATACCATCCTGCGGGAAGGACAACAGCATTGCGCGGACGGCCAAGGCTGCGATCAAAGACAAGTTCGTCGGCATCCAACCGATAGCTTGCGGGAGCGGTGTACGTTTCCGAGATCCGCAGGCGGATCGATTGTCCCTTCTTTACTGGAGGGAATGGAATCACGACGATCTGTGCCGCGGGCTTTACCGGCTCCGGGGATTCGATTTTTGCGGCAGTGAGTTCGGCACCGGTCATCAGACGAGTGGAAAGCTTTTCGCCGGTATCGAGAACGTATGCCGATGGATCGGAAACGGTGCTGCCTTCACGAACGACATTCAGATACTTATCCACGCCTGGGCGCGATTCGGTGTAATCGTGATACAGGCTGAAAGCGTGCGTCTCCGGTTGCTGGAGGAAGTAGACGATATCGCGGTCCTGATGTGCCCGTTCGGAAAGCCGTTCCCGCTCGGTTTCTCCAGGGAAAGGCGCTTCCCAACTGCGCGTTTGCGTCAAGGGATGGGGAGCGGCGGACGGGCCGGTTTGCGCCCCGGGTTTCGCATGGAGAATCAGCGGCGCTTCGCTGGGACCGGTGTTCATAAAGCTGACGGCGATGCGCCCGTCCGGCTCCGATAAGATTTGCGACGGCACGTTGCAGGCCACCAACTCGAAACCTTTGGGCAGGACAACGCTGTTGCGCTTGATGCCCAGGCCACGACTGAAGACAATGGCGTCGCCCTCGCGGTAGTAGCTCTTCGGATCCCTATACGTCTTGACGATGAGAATACGGCCCTGGCCATCCGGCGGAACGGGGCGCGCGAGTTGCACCCTAATGTAGCTGCTGGAGGGATCTGCGGCAGCCATCAGTGGATCCTTGCGAGCTTCCACGCCGGAGACGATGTCGAAACGCAGAGGCTCGCCGGTCATGGCGTCGTAGACAGCTTCGTCGCTTGCGGTGCTGCCTTTGCGAATCGGATTGAAATACAGTTTCGGGCCGGGAGTCGTGGCGGTCACTTCATAATGTATTTTGAAGCTGGCGGTTTCGGGCGCGAGCAATTCGTAGCGCGTGTATTCGTCGGATTCCGTTTGCTGCGTGGCGACAGGACCGGGAATGGCGGCGGGTTGTTGAGCGTTCAAGGTTGTGCCGCAGAAAAGCAGGGTAACAGCCGCAATCGTGGCTCGTTTGGTCATACGGTTCGCTCCATTCCTGACAAGAAATCCGCGATACGCCCAAGCATAATCTCCGATTCAAGCGGCGGAGTAAATGAGCAGAGTTTGCTTTGGGATCGAGCGGCAATTTCTGCACGACATCCGGCTGGATGCGATGGCTCTGCCGGATTGGCGCGCAACATCGTCGGATTATTCGACGTCGCCGCTCCTGAGCTACACTAACCGTTCGCTATGAGTTCGATCACCACACTGGACAATCTCTGGATGGGCAGGCCGCGCTCCATTGCGGCGGGCCTACTGGAATCGGACGGGCATCGCGCTATTGTCGATCCTGGCCCGGGCTCCACGCTCGAAACTTTGCGCCAGACGCTCCAGGCTCGAGGCATCGGTGTGGGCGATCTCAACGCTATTCTTCTCACTCACATTCATCTAGACCACGCGGGCGCTAGCGGCGCGCTGGTGCGCGAGAATCCGAAGCTCGCCGTGTACGTGCACAAGAATGGCGCTCAGCACATGATTGATCCGTCCAAGCTGCTTGCCAGCGCCCAACGGCTGTGGCCCAACGACTTGCAGCGACTTTTCGGTGAGATCCTTCCCGTCCCGCCAGAGAATCTACGCATCCTCGAAGGCGGCGAAACACTCACGCTCGGGTCACGTCAAGTGGAGGTCGTCTACACGCCAGGGCACGCCTCGCACCACGTCAGCTATTTCGACAAGTTGGAAGACGTCGCGTTCGTTGGTGATACTGCCGGCGTACGCATCGAGGGAAATGCCTTTGCCATGCCGGCGACTCCGCCGCCGGACATCGATCTTGGGATCTGGGATACTTCCTTTGCCGCGATCCTGGAGCGCAAGCCGGCGCGGCTTTTTCTGACACACTTCGGTTATTCCGATAATCCTACCGAACACATCCTTCTGTTTCGGGAACAGCTGCATCGCTGGGCGGCACTTACGGCAGAAATCCTGCTTACTGCCGCCAGCGATTCCGCGGCGATGGACGCCTTCATGTCGGCAACGTATGCCGAAATCTCGCAGCATCTCCCCGCGGACGAAGCAGAGCACTACGCGTTCAGCGCCGGCCTGAATCTTTCGTTTCTGGGCCTCGCGCGGTACGTGCGCAAGCGCGCCACTGCTGCTTCCTGAACTGCACGCTAATATTTCGTGGTTGGAACTGAATTATAGAAGAACTACGCCGTCGTTCCTGACGAGGACATTTCTTCGGGACCTGCCGCGGGTTCTGCCGCAGGCGCCGTCAGAGCTTCGAGGCGCGCGGAGAGTGCTTCGACTAGCAAATCGACAAGCTTTTTTGCGCCGCCGCCGTCGGGATCTTTGTCAGGGTTGTACTGCGCCACATCGAAACCCAGGAGATTCTTGTGCTTCAGAAACTCGATGAAGGAGACTCGGACGTCATCGAAGCGCAATCCGCCGCCGCCGGGGACGTTCACAGCAGAAAAATCCTCCTCCGCAATGACATCGACATCGAGATGAAGGACAAATTCGCGCGTATCAGCGTGCACTTGCGCCAGCGCATCATGCGCTGCATTGACGGCGCCCTTGGATTGAATATCCGCAGCGTGAATATGCCGCATCGGCGACTTGCCGAGGAAATCCTGCTCCGGAGGATCGAGCCGTTGGAGCCCGAAGAGGGTGACATCCGGCTCGCGCACCAGCGGCGCCTCGCTCCAAAAGCGCACCAGCTCCGGCGCGCCCTTACCGATAATGTGGGCCACGACCATTCCGTCGATGCGGCCCGAGGGAGTGCTCGCGGGAGTATTGAGATCGGCGTCGCGATCGAACCACAGAAGATTCAAGTGTTTGTAATAGCGCCGGGCGCCGGTAAGCAAGCCGATAACCTCGGCGCAGTCGCCGCCGAGGACCAGCACCATTGCGCCACTCTTCACGGCGAGCTCGGCACGCAGTTTCAAATCATTGAGACCAGCGACGATCTCAGTCAGATTGCGGGCGCGCCGGTGTTCCTCGTCATCCGCGAAGAGGCGCGTAGCGCAGTCGCCGTGATCAACAACTTCGTAGCCTGCGGCCTGCAGTTTTTCGATGATTCCAGCGCCGCGCAGTGCAGCGGGAGCTTTTTCCGTCCCTGGCGCAAAACCAGCGGCGCTAAAGGGCGCGCCAATCAAGGCAATTTTCTTCGGCTGACGGACGATCTTGACCGCCAAGGTTTGGCTCCTTGTTTTATATTCACCGCCTACACCGGGGTACCAATGACCAGATCGTTTACGGCCCGGGCCGCTACTCCATGCCGGTCATGTGCAGGCCCCCTGCCGCTCAACGCAAACTCTCTAGCGGCGCGGCGCCGGCGCGATGGTCGCCAGTTCCGGAGGCAGCGTAAAACGCACGTCCTCGCGAATCAAATCCAAATCGCGCTGATCCGTAAAGCCAAATTCTGCCAGACGCTCACTCACTTGCTCCACGAGGACTTCGGGAGCGGACGCTCCCGCAGTCAGGCCCACGCGCGAAACGCCTTCAAGCCACTTCACATCGATATCCTTTGCCGAATCGATCAGTTGGGCTTTGACACCGCTGCGTTGCGCGACTTCCACGAGGCGGTTGGAATTCGAGCTGTTCGGCGAACCCACTACTAGAATCAAGTCAACGTCTTTGGCAACCTGCTCGACCGCTTCCTGGCGGTTCTGCGTGGCGTAGCAAATATCGTCGCTGGCGGGACCCTGGATCAATGGGAACTTCTGGCGCAGCCGCGCCACGATTTCCTGCGTATCGTACAGGCTCAGGGTCGTTTGCGTAAGGAAAGAGAGCTTCTGCGGATCATCTACCGAGAGCGCGTCCACGGCGGCGACGGAGTCCACGACGATGGTGCGGTCCGGGGCTTCGCCTGACGTGCCGACTATTTCCTGATGATCTCTGTGACCGATCAAAATTATGGTGCGCCTTTCGCGGGCAAACTTCAGAGCCTCGAGGTGCACCTTGGTGACCAGCGGACAGGTGGCGTCAATGACCTTCAGCTCGCGGGACTTGGCTTCGTCGCGGACCGTCGGCGGAACGCCGTGGGCGCTGAAAACCAGCACCGCGCCGTGGGGAACTTCCTCAATGGCTTCCACAAAAATCGCGCCGCGCCGACGCAACTGCTCTACGACATACGTGTTATGGACAATCTCATGGTGCACGTAGACCGGCGCGCCATAGGCTTCCAGCGCCAGTTCCACGATATCGACCGCGCGCACAACGCCCGCGCAGAAACCGCGTGGCCTTACCCTCAACAATACTTTTCCATTCGATGCGGTTGGCATTGTCACCCTAATGAGTTGATTTCACGAAACCCTATCATACCTCACGGCGCACCCCGGCCGCATCCCGTTTCCATGAGAGTGCATATCGTTGGCCACCGGCCCACTCTTAAGGGTCGGAAAGGTGGAGAAAGATAGTCACTGCTGCTTTCAGTGTGTTGTTCATTGCAAAATCCGCGGAAAGCCTTCTTGAATTGGCGAAGAGGGATCGAAAAGAAGACTGAGGACGCGTGGCATCGGGTAAACCTGGGAGGCACCATGAAAATTATTCCTTGCGACTGTGGGCCGCTACGTCCGCGAGTATCGCCGCAAAGCTCGAATTCTTCGTGACTTATGCGGATTCCTTATTTGGCACGACAGGAGCATTGGATAACCCTGCCAAGCCACCTCATTCCTTCTCGTCCCCGGGACGCGGAGAGCTAAAGTTCTCCGCATGCACTGGGATTGGAGATCGCTAGCAAGTCCAATCCACTAAAAATTGTCTTTCAGGCGCAGGGAGTGGTGTCTCCGCACCCGACGCGCTGAGGAATGACGAGGGATTGATGAACTCAGCTATCTTGCTTCTTGTAGATGCAGTTTCCGAGAACCGCGATTCCTGGAAAACATTCCTGCAGAATCAAAACTATGACGTATTCACGGCAGAGGACGGAGAATCTGCTCTGCAGGAATGTGCCCAGCTTCAGCCTGACTTGGTCCTGTTGCATGACGGTTTGCCGGACCTCGGCTGTTTCGACCTCTGCCGCCGGATGAAAGGAAACCCGCTCAATCAGCATATCCCCATTGTGCTGATCAAGCCTTCGCCGGAACCTGAGGACGCCGTCCGCGGACGCGATGCGGGAGCGGCGGACTTTTGGGGAACTTGCGACTCACTCGGAGAAGCACTGAGCCGTGTGCAGTCGCTCTTGCGGCTCAAGAAATATATCGATGAGCAAGCCAAGTCCGTGGTGCTTTCGCTGGCACGCAGCATCGAAGCGAAAAGCCCGCTTACGAACGGGCACTCGGACCGCATCGTGGATTACGCGGTGCAGCTCGGCAAGAGC
>DASQYT010000213.1:0-2247 GCA_035639075.1 Candidatus Elarobacter sp. | reverse complement strand
AATCGGCCGTATGGAGGTCCATGGCGCCTTGCCGGTCGGCATAGCGGTCGACAAGATGACGGAGATGGGATTCGTAACGACTACGCCGCATCCCCTGCAAGCGCACAATCACAAGCCGTTCGTGAATCCATGCCATGACGCCTTGAAACCGACTTCTGTTTCTATCGGCGACGGCAGCATGATTGTCGAGCTTACGCCGCGTGGGCGCCAGCGCGCCGCCGACATCATTCGCCGGCACCGGCTCGCGGAGCGGCTGTTTACTGACAGCCTGGCTCTGGATAGCGAGACGGAAATCGAGCAGCAGGCGTGCAAGTTCGAACACATCCTCTCGCCCGAAGCCACGGACAAGATCTGCACGTTTCTGGGTCATCCGCGGACATGCCCGCACGGCGCGCCGATTCCGCCGGGAGCGTGCTGCGGGAAGGAACTGCACTCGGCAAGCTTGGTAGCTGGCCGACAAGAGCGGGTCTAGCTGACAGAAAGAGGATCGTTCGGGTATTGCACAACGAGCCACGGTTCCCAGATAGCTGGTTCCGCTCCAGTCTCTTTCATGTATTCCACTACACGAACGGCATCTTCAAACTCGTTAATGAAGCCCTGGTCATTTGGCCGGATCCCGAAGCGATTATGGGCGTCGTCGGGCACGTCGTTACAGAGCCAGCTATGAAAATGCGTGCCTTCGTACCCAAGTGGCTCGAATCCCAGTACATGCCCGCCGGCGGCGAGCATTGTGTTCTCCTCGATGCGCTCCAGCAGTCCGTAGCCATGATTTATGTCCTGGTCGAGTTGATTACGGAACGACGATAGACGGCTTATGTGAAGGCCGATGCCCACAACAACGATGTCCGGGTCGGTAATGAAACGACTGCGGAATTCTTGAGTTGCAATGGCAGAAGAAAATCCGATTGGCTGCCAGTAGTGGGTTTCGGCAGTGACCCACTTGGTCATTTCAGGGACTAACGAAGCGGGTATGCCAAACTTGAAAGCCTCAGCGGTGCGCTTCTCCTCTGTGTACTTGTATCCCTCGACGGCCCAAAAGTCAGGGGCAATTTCTGCAATGCAAGAGGAGAGCGTGAGTATGTTTCGCGGCAGAAGTGTCGAAAAGACTTCAGGTCGTGAGACTGGCTTTACAACGTAATAGCCGCCGCTGATGAACTCACTCACTTCCATATTTCTTTTCTAAAACCTATCGCGTGTTCATTTCCTCGCGCGTATAAGGTCCGCCTGCCCTGACGTGTCTCAACCGCTTCATGAGCGCATCGAATTCCAAGGCGGGTCGAGAGTGACAAACATATTCCTCCAGCCATTGACGGAAAATTGCATTTAGGCTGGTTTGCCGATCACGTGCAATTTGCCGGGCCCGGTCGATCAAATCCGCATCCGCTCTGAAGGTAATGTTCTTCATCATTGGAATAGTGTGCACTATTTTCGTGTATATAAGTAGCATTCGCCTATGGCTAGCACATCTATTGGCGTTTTCGACTCTGGCTTCGGTGGCCTGACCGTACTTAAAGCGTTACTTGAACTTATCCCCGGCGCCAATTACCTCTACTTCGGTGACACGGCTCGCCTGCCGTATGGCTCCAAATCGGCTGAGACGGTGGCCAAATATGCGGTCGAAGCGGCACGGTTTCTAAATCAACAAGGCGCGCAGATGCTGGTGGTGGCCTGCAACACCGCCACCGCTCTGGCCCTGGACAAGATCACACAGGCGGTAAGCATTCCTGTGATTGGCGTGGTGGAACCAGGAGCTCAGCGTGCCGCGGCGGCCAGCCAGAATCGGAAGGCCATTGTGATCGGGACAGAAGCAACAATCAGCAGTCATGCTTATATGAGGGCACTCCAGAATCTCGGGGTAGAGGCGAGAGAGAAGGCTTGTCCGCTACTCGTGCCTCTGGTCGAAGAAGGCTGGATCCAGCACCCGGTCACGGAACAAGTTGCCCGCGTTTACCTGCGCGAGGCCTTTGCCGATGGATTCGAGTCTGCTGACGTTCTCGTTCTGGGTTGCACTCATTATCCCCTGATCAAACCGCTGCTGCGACGTTTAGCGCCACCGCATGTGAGCGTTGTTGATTCGGCGGAATCGACGGCGCAGGTGGTGAAGGGTCTGCGACCCCAAAGTAGTTCGCAAAGCGAAGAGCATGGCTCACCTTCCCTGAAATTCTTCGCCACAGATTCGGTGGAAAAATTTCAGAGGTTGGGAGAGCGTTTCCTGGATCGACCGATCAAAGATGTTGAGCATGTCGA
>DASQYT010000212.1:0-3050 GCA_035639075.1 Candidatus Elarobacter sp. | reverse complement strand
CAATCGAAATATTGTTAGCGAAAGAACCCATTCAGACGCGGTTATCTCGTGTCGACCGGTATATTACCGAACTCGAACAACACAGGTCTGAACTCCCGGATGGATGTTGGGAGGCGCTGGAGAATGCAGTTGCCGTGCTGGTTTCTTCAAAAAACACCAGCGTGGCAAATCCTGCCGCTGATGATTATCTGTCGCCGGAACAGGAGTTTGCGCTCACTGAAGAGCTTCTATCGCTCTACATAGACGCAAGCGGTGGAGCACTGATCGTCTGAGCCGAGGGCACGGATCTCTATCATCGAGAGAGATCGGTGGCCTACACGACACATCTATCCTCCTACTATGGTAGAGAGCTGCTTACTCCTCGGGAGCCTCGTCCCCGACTGCTGACCGCCCTGTGCGCAATCGCTAATTCGCGTTTGCTTTGTTAAGTACTAAATCGCCAAAAACGCGCTTCCGGCTTTCGCCACCTTGAGCTGGTCACCGGCCTCGTCCAGGCGGGCAACCAAACCGGCAGGTTCGTCCCAGTCCAATGAGTTTCATTGCCATGGGCTCCCACAGCTAGTAAGCGACCAACGGTTCAGTTTCGGCGCCGATTTGCCTGATGAGGCTGCTGCATGAAGCGTCGGCCTTTCTCAATGTGCCCATCATCGACCCGCAGAAGGTGCAGGGCCGGTAGCGCGATGCGCCCATCCGCTCTCAGTTTCCAAGCAATGCCGCGCTCCTGGGCGCAAGAAAAGTACGGCTATTCATCTTCTTCCCGGTCGGTAATGCGAAGTGACCGGCATCTCATTGCGGTTAAGCACTGAAGAAGCAACATTGCGCGAAAGCGGCCTCGGTTTATCGTCATTCTGAGGCTTGGGGGTGACTGCTCGACACCAATCTCGGCAAGCTTTTTTGCGAGTTCTTCGTAGGTGACGCCGCGCCGCACCATTTCTGCCCGAAGTACTCTCTTTGCCTCCGCAGCCCATTCGGCATTGCTCCACATCAGAGCCTCAAATGAAATGAATACGTTACATTCGGCCTATACCGAGGGACCTGTCAACGGGGAGGTCGTGCCTGCCGCACGCCGCTTCATGTAAGCGCTACCATCTGAATGGAGAGGCTCCACGATGACGATGGGTACGGGGGCCTAAGTGGTCACACTGCGGCGCCGGGCTGAGGCTCGCATTCAAGCAGCGGGAGCAGTACGCTTCCCTAAGAGAAGGATCGGAGGGCCGCATGTCATGTCGGAGCCAGCCGTGGTCATCGAGGATCGGATGTACCCAGGGGAGTGGCGTGTCGAGTGGTACGACGATCACAAGCTGAGCGAGCTGGCGGTATTTTCTGGTCGCAATGCCCGCAAGCGAGCCATCCAATACGCGGAACTGCAATACGGGGATTACGACGACGTCAGCTTTGGTAGCTGATGTCGACCACACGACGCGGCTTACTAACGGCGTTCGATATTCACGGAGGCGTTTTCTCTCCGCCTCAGCACCGCTCCCCGTTTGGCTAAATCCAAAATTGGGTATTCGCGGTAAGCTGCGGCGACGCATCAAACGGGCGGAGGCATTGCAGGCAAGCCCAATACGAATCCGATCGCTGCCGATCTCTTCCGGCTGTTCACGCCGTTTGGATGCTGCCCAAGTCGGGCGCGCATTGGTTAATGAGCGGCGCGATGTAGATCGGCAGATATTTTGGCGCTGACCTTGCCGGGTGCCGACAACACCGGGTTTGTAAATCGACCAGAAGCCCTCAATGATGTTCGTATGGATCGCGCCGAACGTGTTGGTGCTCCAGGGCATACGGCAAGTCGCGGTCCCAGCCCTTTGTAGCCAATCCACTCGCCTGTGACCAATAGGCTGACTTTCTCGGACACCGCGCCGCACAGGAACGTTTGAGAATGTCGCCCGTCACGCTTTGATGACGTGCTAACGACCTTCCCGTTGCACTCGACCGCGCCGACAACGGGCGTCTTGCTCGATCCCATGCCGCTGCATCCGGAGCCGTCACGGCGTGGCTAATGGCGGTTCTCCGCCTTGCGGCCGAGGAAGGTTTCATCGACCTCGACAATTCCCATGAGCTTGCGGAAACCTTCGTTAGCCAATCCAGCTCGGATGCGGCGACACATATACCAAGCGGTCGCATAAGAGCCGAAACCCATGTAGCGGTGAACTTGAAGGGCGCTGATCCCTTTCTTGCTGGTCAGCATCAGGTGAATGACGCGAAACCACTGGCGAAGGTCGACTTTCGAGTTCTCGAAAATCGTCCCCACCAGCACCGAGAACCGATAGTTATTGCCGGGAATGCAAGCATAGCAAACCCAATGGAAGGAGCGGGCATGCGGCTTGACCTCCGCATTGCCGCAACGTGGGCACACGACAGATTCCGGCCAGCGATGTTCGGCCAAGTACAACTTGCAAGCCTCTTCGTCCGGGAAGATCCGCTCGAAATCGCGGATGGTCATTTGTCGGATCGGCGGCTTACCCCGGGACTTGCGAGCCATCCCCGGCACTCCCCAACTGTCAACGGAGCGTAGCTTGGCCTCCTCTGCCTGTTAACTTCCGCGTAATCGCGCTTATCTTCACGGTGGAATATCCGATCGCCTCCCGGAAAGGGGTTGCGCAGGCGATACCCGGTGATCTCTGGTCGACTGACGGCATCGCCGAAAAACATAACCTTCGCCTTCGCCACTGCCTCAGCGTCGTCCGAACCATCGAAGGCTTGGCTGACAAGCAGCCGGTTGCCGCCAAACAGATCCATCACATGACGTGGCACGGCGTCGCTCCAAGGCGCAAAACAACCCGCGAAGCGGGGAAGCCCATAGGGGACGTTCCTAGGGGCTTGTAAGGACAGCTTCGGCGGGCTGATCGCCCCCGAGATGACCACTGATAATATTCTCCAACCGTTGCCGCCTTCAATGGCCTTCATATCATTTGCGGGTGCTCGCTGGCCTCCAGACCCGCCGACGCCATGCTGCGCGATGTGGACATATCCCAGGGATCATAGCCGCGGCCTATAGAGGCGGACCGTGCAAGCTGGGGAGTATTCCCGGCCGATCGCTGCGGTGA
>DASQYT010000211.1:0-3725 GCA_035639075.1 Candidatus Elarobacter sp. | reverse complement strand
CAACAAAAGAGCCAGGCCCAAGCCGGCGCCGAGCAGGGCATCTTTAGTTCCACGCAATCCCCAGGCCAGGGAATTCGCCGCGATACCCACGCAGAGGCCCGATATGGTCAGCCAATTGGGGATACGGCGCGAACGCCAGTCTGTCCAACCCGCGACCGCGGCAAGCAGGGCAGCCAGGACCCACACTCCATCTTTCATCATGCGTGTGGGAAATACAGGAATGTTGTGATCATTAAGACCTAGTTGCCCGTGCAATCAAACGCCAGCGTCCAGAACCGATTCTGGGCGGATTCTCACACAGTCGGCAGGGCAAGTCAATGAACTCTACTCGTCCAGTGGACTGGTCGCCAGGCCGACAACAACGGGCATGCTGGTATCCCTGCCTAGTATCACGAACCCGGTCATTGTGGCTCTGAGACGCTGAAATTGATAAGCACACGGTTCGTATTCAGCCATACATCGGCTCCGGCGCCGCTGGCCGTGCATGTTTTCGGAGCTGGCGGGGCTTTTCGGTAGGACTGGAATCAAACTCTAACTTTCAGTCTAACCAAAGAGATAGTCGACTAGTCGATCGGATAGGAATTATCTCATACGAATTCGTCGATGTGATAAACCGGCTGAGGGCCTAAGACATTTGCTCCCCGTCATTTATGGCTCAATTGGCTTCGAGAAGGCTGTCTGGCGAGGATCGTGCAACCTGAAGCCGCAGGGTAGGTGGGCGCAAGAAAGCGCACTCGCTGCCCTAGCTGAAATTCGTTGTATTTGGTCGTCTTCACTGCGGTAACTCGCCTCGGCGATCGTAAAGCCCTGTACCTCAGGGTTCACCAAATGCCACGCCTAAACAGCGATCTTCTCGCTGACGCTAAGGAGGATTTCCCATGCATCACCCGATTTGTTATTACATTCCTTCACACATGCTAGCTCACATCAATGTGGCACGGGCAAGGGGGCTTGCCGAGCCCGGCCCCGCGCAGCAGTCGGCCAAGGTATCTGAAGCGTTTCGGCAGCGCCGCCAGCAGGCTGCTTTGGCGAGCTTAACGCCAACCCCTCCATCCTCCGGTCCGACAAGAGTGCCACCCTCGTCCGGAGGTCGCTCCCACAGCGTAACAACCACCAAGGGCTCAAGCGCGCTCGCTCCGGCGGTCGCGCCGGTAGGTCTGACTATACCCGCGCCTGGCACCCACGCTCGCCTTATCTATGATGACCAGAACCAGTGGGCGTTCGATGTTCTCGATGTTCGCAACGAGGACGACCCTGCGGTGGCCGGACAGAATGTGAACCTAGCATACGATGCGCTAGGCGCCACATTGGAATTTTACCGCGACGTGCTTGGACGCGACTCAATTGACAACTTGGGTATCAACCTCGACGCCAACGTAAACTATGGAGTGAGCTTCGACAACGCTTTTTGGGATGGCACTCGGATGGTGTTCGGCAATGGCGACAACGCGATCTTCCAGGATTTCACCAGTGACGTCGACGTTCCCGGCCACGAACTCACCCATGGAGTCACGCAACACACCGCCGGGCTCCTATATTCCGATCAACCGGGAGCCTTGAACGAGGCGACGAGCGACATTTTTGGTGCCTGCATCGACGCTCGCGTCAATCACCAGGACGCTGGTTCGTTCAACTGGCTCATCGGGGAAGGCGTGATGGCGCCACAATTGTACGGCGAGGCAATTCGCTCTATGGCGTACCCCGGCACAGCCTACGATGATCCCATCCTGGGTACCGACCCGCAGCCCGCAACCATGGCTGGTTACGTTCCTGGCGGAGACCCGCATGTCAACTCCGGGATTATTAACCGGTGGTTCTATCTAATGGCAACCGATCTTGGTATGGATGAAGCCGCGAAAATCTGGTACGCAACGCTGCAGAGCCTCTGGCCAACCGCCCAGTTCGCAGACGCGGCCCACGTCGCGGCAGCACAAGCTCGCATCCTGGCACGCGATGGGAAAGTCCCCAGTCGTGCGCCCCAAACCGTTCGCGGAACTGCCCGCGCGCAAGGGATTATCTAACTAAGCAGTCCGGCGACCCTTCCTGCGACAACACAGTCTCGGCTGGGTCGCCGGGTTTCCATCGCGACCGCACCTCCTTCGTTGTCCCCGAATGGTTAGTACACTCGGACAGAGTGTCACTGATCATTCTCCACGGGGACATGAAGGGCTCTATCGCTGGACGACACTTCTGATGGGGTAGTGGAAGATTCTGAGTTTCTGGTTTTATGGAGATCCGAGATCCGACCCCAAGCAGAGAGCCCAACTGCTAACTGCCAATCTGCTAACTAAGCCTACCGGCTGAGCGCGTGCACGTTGCTACGTTCGGCGACCACGCGCCGGGCATTTTCGGCAAGTGCTTTGGCTTGCGGCAACAGTTCGAGCCCTTTGATAACTTCCGGATCGGTTTCTGCCCGAACCTTCAAGCCTTCTTCCTGGCCGAAAGCATCCACGAAAATCTCGCTCTTGATGCTGGAGCGGATGAAGTCAGCGTTCTGCAGCAAGTCCGCCTCGGTGTACGGGATCTTCTCCTCATCAAGGAACTTACGGAAATCCTGCATCACAGCATCGTCGACTTCGAATTTCTTCGGGTCGGGACGGTGATTCACGATGTAGCGCTTGGCAAAATTAAAGAACACGTAATGCTGAAGCAGCGAGTCCTCGAAGCGGTTGCTCTTAATCGCCGGAATCTTGACGTCAGGACTAATGCCGCCGCCGCCATAAACCGTGCGCCCACTGTCGGTGAGCTTAACCTCGTGCGAGTTGTTGTTCTCTTCCGCCTCGCGGTTGAAATAGTAGTCATAAAGCGAGACGTTCGAATAATCGCGCTGAATCAGACGTCCGCTGGGCGTGTAGTATTTGGCGGTGGTCAGAGCCAGGCCTGTGTTCTCAGAAAGCGGATAGACCGTCTGCACCAGCCCTTTGCCGAAGGTGGTTTCGCCGGCCACCAATCCGCGGTCATGATCCTGAATGGCGCCGGCAACAATTTCCGCCGCCGAAGCCGTGCCGCGATTGACGAGCACAACTAGCGGGTATTCCTTGCCGCCGTTCCCGTGCGCAGCAACGTAGCGCTTCTCGGGTGAAGAGCGGCCATGATGCGAAACAATGAGCTGTCCCTTGCGCAAGAACTTATCGGCAACTCCTACACCTTCATTAAGCAGCCCGCCGGGATTCTGACGAAGATCGAGAATAAGACCCTTCAGATCGCCCATCTTGTCCAGCGCATCCGCAACTTCATGCTCCGTCGTCTCGTTGAAACCAGTGACGTGCATGTAGCCAATGCCCGGCCGAATCAGGAAGTGCAGGTCAACGCTGTAGCGGGGAATTTCGTCGCGAACCACCGCGAACTCAAGCGGCTTATCTGAGCCTTCGCGTAGGATGGTGATGTGAACCGTGGTCCCTTTCGGCCCTTTCAGCAGATCAGCCACGTCGCCCGTGCTCATGTTGTCGGTAGGTTTGCCATCCACGGCCACGATAATGTCGCCCGGCCGGATGCCGGCACGGTACGCCGGTGTTCCCACAAACGGAGCAATCACAATGACTTTATTATTACGCGGCCCAACCGTCATCCCCACGCCGTAGTACTTGCCGCGCTGATCCTCGCGCAGCAGGGAATACGACTTAGGATCGAAAAAATTCGAATGCGGATCGAGCACGTGCAGCATGCCGGGAATCGCGCCGTTGTAAATGGCCTTATCGGCATTCACCGGCTCCGCGTAATTCTGC
>DASQYT010000210.1:0-8736 GCA_035639075.1 Candidatus Elarobacter sp. | reverse complement strand
TCGTTGGCGGCGCGGGCGCGGGTGTCGATCAGACTTCGGGCTTTGAGTTCGGCGAACGGAAGACCGCCGGTCATCAAGCCTCCATCTCGATACAACAACTCGTCGCCTTTGCCGTTGAGCAAGATGCGCCAATCCCACGGTATCCTTTCTTTGCTGGGATGCTGGCTGCGGATGCTCGTAGTGCAATTGGTCGTGATGGCATTATACCAGCGCGGTTTGGTCCGCAGCGCATTGAGCGAGCGCACGTACTCCAGGAACCGCTCGCGCACCCGAGCTGGCGGAGCCGTCAGGCGGTAAAAGTATATGTCCTCATTGCGATAATTCGTGCGCAACCGAATCACATCACGCTCGTCAGAGACCAGGTAGATGAGTGCATACTGCCGGTAAAGGCCGCCGATAGTGGAATAACTCTGGCCTACGGTCTTGCGCGTCTCAATTGAGAAGCAGAGTGGCGGCGTGTCAGCGAATTGGAAACTGACGATAGGATGCGCAATCCACGGCGAACCCCAATAGTCAATTGCGAGATCGATGCCGGTGATTTGCGACAGCCGCACAGTGCGCATCTCCCAGTGCGGCGTGTAGTCTGTCGCGGTGTGATAGTCACAGTTGCGCACGTTATGAAAAGTGAATTCATCGCCATTAATGTCTGCCCACGCCAACTGCGCCACATCGGGTTGCCAATTCCCATTGTTGCTAGGCCTGAGTGTTAACCACCAGCCAAGCACGCCACCGAAAAGCAATGTAATAACGGCTACTTTGCGCCAGAAGTGTCTGACGAATACGAGCGTGATCGCAACCGCTATCGCCAGCAGTCCAGCTACAACCTTGTTTGCATTGCCGAATGGAGCGTCATACCACACGGCGCCAAACGCCCAAACGGCAGCAATGACGAGTATAAGGAGGACAAGCGACTCACCGATCCACCGCACGATCCGCACGAGATCCTTCGTTACGCGCATAATGACTCAAGCGTGCAGTTGATCACGCGCAGCACGATTCACGAGCGTAGATAACACAAAACAACGCCGTGAGGCGTGCTCCTGCAGCATCGAGCCACAATCTGCCCGGCTAGTCGACATCGAGACTGTTCCTTGGAAAACAAAATCGTCTGCTATTACGGATGACCGGTCATTTTTTATCGAGCACGCCGGTGACCAGATCAATATTGCGGCTCTTCAGTTCCTGCGTACCACGGTCAGAGACTTTCCCGTCCACCCACACTGCTAGCCCTTTAATATCTTCCTGGCCCTGGGTGAGCGCAGCGAATTCCGCTACACGTCCCGCTGCATGCTCGCTCCAGATGGCATAATCGCAGGACAACGGAAACACGAGCGTTCCTTTGGCGTCGAGAGCGCACACCGCTTTACTCTCGATGCGGATGGAACGGACCTTGGCTTTTTCCGTGTGGTAACGCGCGAGCACTTGGGCCAAGCGTTCGAAATAGATCGCATCCTCCTCGGTCAATGCGTTGCAGGCGTTGGTGAGGAATGCCGTCGGATCGACACCAATGGTTGAGAGAGCGTCGATCATGATAGTCTCGTTCCAGGGCGAGTACCACGGATGCATGAGAATCGCATCGGCATTCTCGCGACTGACGTTGAGTGCGAAAAGTTTCTTCCGGTTAATGATGCGAAGATCGTCTGGCGTTGAATTCACCAGTGTCTGCTGGAGCGTCTGGTTTATGTTCAGTCCCGTCAGTACATCGCCCGCTGGACCACCGACCGCAGCTGTGGCCGCATTCACGACTAAGCCACCCATCGCTATTGCGCGCGCATTATTGGTCAGCTGTGTTTGAAGTTCCTGGTTATAGCTATAAGGACTGACACCGAGTTTTACGGCAAGAGCGACCTTTGCTTTACTAACGCCAACTGCGTTTTGTCGCGCGTTGCCCTCGCCTTGTGTCCTTCCGCCTTTCAGGCTTTCACCAATGCGACCAAAGAACCGCGACGCGCCGAGGGGAATGTTTTGTATCGTGCCAAGCGGGTTCGCGACGATACCGACTACGCTTTCGATCTTCTGCTTGCCGGCGTTCGCCATCGCCTGCGCGAACTCGTCTGTCTTGCTCATCTCGCGTAATTTAGCGATCGCGTAAATTTCACGAATCCGCGTGCGCAGCGCGATACCAGTTGTCACTGCCCACGCATCATTTCCTGAGTAAAGGAAATAGGTGTTGTTCATCCCGTCATTTTCAGCGAAGTCACCGACCGAATGAAGCGGTCCGGATATTAAGTCAGACGGGATGAACATTTTTGTTGGAACGCGGCCGGGGATCTCAAAGGCCTTAGCGGCTGGAGGCGTGGCAAACTGGGCCTGGGCAAGCGCGGTAGTCGCGGCAAATGTGAGAGCGACAAGGATGAATTTTGATTTCATCAGTTTTGAGCTTGGAATTGGCGACAGCAGATTCGCAGGCTCACTGGGAAGCTTGAGCAATCGTCGTTGCCGGTTGTGAGCTGCCGCTGCTTCTGAGGTGTAAACGCAGAATCCGATCAAGCTCGGCAATGGTTTGGGGTAGTTGACACGATCCGTGAGGCCCGGGAACAATCTTCTCGGATTGTGCGCCATCGAGATGAGAGCTCCAGTAAGCTACGACGCCATCGCTACAGTTCGGACAACCGCCCTTTCCGCGATCGCCGATGATCGAGTGATACGGAACGCTGATCCGCGCTTCATTGATTACCGGCAACGCTGGGCTTGAGGGTTTTAGTCCCGTGATGCTGTTCGGGAGACGTTTCGAACTTCCTGTTATTTGCACCAGGTCGGCACTCGTCAGCGAGTCCATCATGGTTGTGGCAAGCCTGGCTGGCAGGGTAATCAGGCTGATCCCAATTTTTCCGATTCCATTGCTGGCCAGATCGCTCCCGCGATGCGGAGTACAAATAAAGACAACACGCTTGATTCGGGGATTCGCGTGAAAGGTTGTCGCGCGAACAATTAAACTGTTCCCGGAATTTTCCTTGAAAATGGCCCTGGCATTTTGCCCCAAAGCTTTCTCCCACATTCCTTCATTGACCGTGACTACCTGGTCATGAGTCAGCATGCCACCCATGCTGTGACCGACCAGGACGTACGGCTTGTGGTTGGGATACAGTTGATCAGCCTTCGCCAATTCCTCCCGTAACCGCAGTGCGGAATAGAGGATGGGATTGCCAGTCGGATATGCAAAGATCCAGAATTGATAATGCTTGCGAATCTCGGGGTCGGCTTGGAGTCCATTGATTGTCTTCACCCAATCGAATGGTGTTGAAAACAAACCGTGCACAAAGAGCAGCGGAATTCGGTCCGGATCGTACGGCTGAAGCAAATAAAGCCCGATCGGTGCCGGATAGTTGGTGGCCTTGAATCCGCCAAGCAATCCCGCAAACATCAGACTGGCTGGCGGCGGATAGTAACTCAGTGGCGCCGAGAAATTGGCGGCCAGAGGACGGATCTTTCCTTCAACCGTCGCGGTCGGTTGCTTGGCAGGGCGATGAAGCGCGAGTGTGGCATTCGTTGCATGAAAATCGAGCGTGGCCGTGACCGGTGCGGTGATCCCCCTCGGTGGCGCGAACTTTTCAGGTGGATTGATCCGTCGCACTCCTACTAGCGTGCCGCCGACACCTTCGTGAATGTTCTCCTTCCTGATCAGTTTCTCTTTGATCTGATCTGCGCCCACGAATGCAGTGAAATAGTTCGGTGCCCACACTGCGTTGCCGGCGGGTTCAAGCCGTAAGTGATAAGTTTTATTGTCCGCTGTCAGGGTCAGCGGATGGTTCCACAGCCGTCCTCCTTCACTATTGCGAAGCAGCATGGTCAGTTCACCGCAGGCGGCGTTGTAAGTATCGACAGCCGGTGTCTGCTGAGCGCCGGTGCCCAGCAGCGGCGCTGTCTCAGCCGCGACCTGCAAATAATCGGCAGCTCGTTTCTCGACGGGTACCTGTGGAGAGCGCGCTTCGCGCAGGGTGTTCGCCGCCGGCCCGTATTGAAGACGGTCCGCTGTTTGGAGCGTAGTCGCGCAGCCAGCGAGAAACGCGAGGCATGTTCCGGCCCCAATGACGCGGAGCCGGATGGGTGTTTTGGAACATTCAGGCTTCATGAGATTTAGATGTTATCTGGTTCAAAGATGAGAATCGAGCGTAATTTGGCCGACCTGTGGCGAGACGGCTATAGGACTTTAGGCCAATACCGTTCCTCGCATTCGAGGCCGCCCGTCTCCGGGCCTGCATTTTATTTTTCCCGGTGCTCCGCCGATCCCGGCGCGGAATAAAGCGAAACCAGGCGTGCGATGAGGACCGCCACATAAAGCAGACCGGTCATCGCTTCCATCGCCGCGAGCCAGCGCGCAAGCCTTGAGATGGGCGTGATGTCGCCGTAGCCGACTGTGCTCAATGTAATGAAGCTGAAATAAAAGCCTGTGAAGCCGCTCATTGATTGCTTCCCCGTGTTCGTGTTGAAAGAGAAGGCTCCTCCCGGCGTCAATTGGTCCACGAGCCAGTAGGCCAGCGTCCACATCAAACCAAGCATCAGGTAAGCCGAAATGCTCGCACATAGCACTTCACTAGTTACCCATGCAGCGCGCAAGATGAAGCGCAGCAAGTGCCCGACGACAAAGGCAATCAATATCAGCCCACCAGCGAGGAAAACCACAGGCGGAATCAGATCCGGCCGAAAATGATTTATCCACCTGCCGGCGATCGCCGGAAAGGCAAGCACAATCGCGATCATGAGGGTACGTTTGCGTTGCGCAACCGCAACAACACCGGCAACGAGCACCAGCGAAAACAAACCGGATACAATGAGATCGCCACCTTTGATTTCCTCAACGAAAGGCGCACAGATGAAAAAGGCCACCAGCGCAATCAGGAGTTGTACCGCGGAAAACCGCCGAAATCTTAGTGGCCGCGGCAAAGGTTTCATTGGCTGTTTAGACTACGACGTTTGATTCACTGATACCTACGCAATTCTGATCGACGCCTTCACCAATTGATCACTGCTTTGCGAAGCTGGTCTTCTCGATAGTTTCGGGCCGCTTGCTCGTCGGGTAGAGCAGCGTGACGATAAAGCGGACGCCCCAATCCGGTCCGTAGCGCGGGGTATCGGCATAATATTTGCCGGCAACGCCGATGCTAATCGGTTGCTTCCCGATTTTTAAAATCTGGGCCACTGTCCCGATGACCGGGACGGTCCACTTCGCGTCGCCGGGGGTGTTATCCCAGTTGGCGGTGGATTCCGTACTCAGAGTGAAAGTTGTGTGGGTTTTTGTCGTGTAGGAAAAAAACGGCTGAAGAAACATTTGACTGAGACTGCTGCGATGTTCCTCGATTACCACTGACCAGAGCTGGTTCATGAGTATGCCAGCGGTGACTCCGCCCATTTGCTTCAGCGCGACCACCGTCGGCCCAATGGAGAAGGTGCCTGTCCCAAGTAACGGATGCGTCCCAGTAGGATAAAGTAATGCCGGACCTATACCCCAGATAAGTCCGAATGGTCCGGGCTTTTTGGGTGAGAAGAAGAAACTCTGTAACGTGTCGCTGAGCCCATCCTGAGAACGGTTTTGCGGCTGGAGTGGCGAGTTCCTCGGCAGGTTCTCGACGTAAAAAAGATCGTGTTGGGAAACAATTGGCACGATTGTGCGCAGAATTAGGTTCCAGTGCTTGCTAATCGAGATCGGAATGACAGGCTGAATGTTGAGGGTGAACTTGTAGCCATTGTGCGAAGGACCATAGCCAAAGTCCTCATTTGCCTGAAAAGGCACGCTGATGAGCGATGCAATCGGGTTGGCAAGTTGCTTAGCCAGGTTATCCTCCTCAGCGGCTTCAGCCGGGGACTCGGTGACCGCGCCTAAGGCTAGATTCTGATTTAATCGAAAGGGCGACAAGCTGAGTGTAGCGCCCACCCCCGGAGGCGCAGGTTCTCGCATCGCGGTGCTGTTGGTATCGAGTTCCAGGGGTTCGATTGCTTGAATGGTCGTGACCACTGGGAGAATCCCCACCGCGAGGATTGCGATTCCTGCAACAATTTTAGAACGTTTCAGATTGGCCGCTCCATTCTTCTTAATGCCTCTCAATCCACGACGGGCAGCGACCATCAAGCCGCTGCCCGTACGTTGTCTACAACTGCTGTTACCAATCTCCCATGGCCGCCGTACCCATCGGACCAAAGCCGTCAAACTGCTCAACTTCGATGTGGTTGGGCCCTGCGGTCTCGTATGTCATCGTAGGCGCCGGGTTCATCAGCTGTTGACCCGGCTGAGCCTGTTGGCTCGCTGGCTGGGTTCCCTGCTGCGCCGCCAGCGCCTGCTTATAGACGTTGAATTGCTTTTGTTTCCCGACGTAGATCTTGTCCTTTGTCGCTGTGGGAAACACGTAATACAATTTCCCATTGTATTTCACGGCCGAGACCCTGTACTGGGCAAGTCCATTGATCGCCTGTTGCTGCTTGGGGGTCGTGACCGTTATGACCTTAAAACCCGACTGCGCGAGCAAGGACTCTTTCTGGGCGACAACCTGGCCGGTACCGGTGGTCTGACACGCTGCCAATAGCGCCAGAACTGCCCCGATACTGGCAATACCTGTTAATGTTACTAGTTTTTTCATATGTTTTATTTTGGGTGTTTTTTGTTTGTGGTTTAAAAATTACAGCGCCGGATTCCAACCAATAATACGCCGCCCGCGCGTCCCGCAATAGGACTTTAGGGCAATACACATGTCGGCACCGGGCTCATACCTGTGCGGCTCGCTGTCGATTTGCTGCTTCGTTCGGTGTCACCTTAGTTATCGCCTTGACACCAATCGCCTCCGCTTTTTATGGGGTCGGGCGTCGGGCCGGTGTGGGACGAGGCCTTGGCGTCGGCGTAGGCCTTGGCGGCCTTGGCGTCACAGTCGGTGTCCCAGTTGGTGTTGCTGTTGCGGTAGCCGTGGCCGTTGGAGTTGGCGTAGGCGTTCCGCACGGCTCCAATAGCTGCACATCATCCACAAACATTCCGGTGAGATCGCCGAAGTCGTCCTCGTGCACCAGAAATTCAATGCGCACAGATTGGCCGGCGTAGGGCGTCATGTCCACCGTCTGGTTGACCCACGCCTCGGTATCAAGACACTGATGGAAGATCGTCTGCAGTATGATGCCGTTGCTGTCCGTTATATAGGCGTCCTGCCAGTCGAAGTCGATGATATCGGTGGTGCAATCCCAGTGCCAGAAGCTCAGTGTGCCTCCGCCGGCAGGCACCGTGAACTGCTGATAGAATGAGCTGTCTCCATTGGGCTCGACATCAGCGACGCCGCAGAAGCCATCGGGTGCGTCGCCCACGAATCCAGAGAATGTTCCGCTGTGCGCTCGCAAGTTGGTCACCACCGGGTTTGCACTTTGGTCTAGAATGACCCATGGTGGGAAGCTGCCGGTCTCGAATCCACCGTTTTGGATTATCCCGCTGTCGCACGGTGTCGGAGTAGGCGTAGACGTCGGAGTTCCCGTCGGTGTGGCTGTAGCCGTTGCGGTAGGCGTTGGCGTCGCACACGACAGGTATGAGGCAGTCAAGGTCCGGCATTTTCCATGTCGGCAGGGACGCGTTAACTGGCGCGGCGGGCGTTGCCCACCCCTGGTATCACAGGAATACTGAGTGAATGCCGTGTCGTCTTGCTTCACCCCTGATCACCAACTGACTGTCGTTGGCAGCTAATGCCGGCACGAGGTGGTTGTAGATGTAGCGGAAAGGCGGCGTGCCATTCTCATACAAGGCAATCTCGTAACGCAACAGATCGGTGGTCTGATTGAAGTACTGCGTTCGAAATTCCACGTAAAAGATTCGGTCAGGAGCAGTACCGACTGTCGTGGTGAAAATACCACAGCCGGTGCACGCGGTGTTGCCGCAATTTGACGTGCACTGGTCGGCCCAATAAGGAGCCATGACGTACGTGGCTACGGTGTTTCCGAATGGCGAGCAGGTGACGCCGGAATCATCGTACGGCGTTCCGAAGGTCAGTTGGCCGTTCGACCCTGCGGTGGCGGTCATGAAAGGCTGGCCATACAGGCTGACCGGGAAAGGCAGTGTAATTGCCGTGCCGCAGTTGTCGCAATGATTACCGATATCCGTTACTCCCGACACGAAGGGAGTGCCACCCAAGGCGAACGTGTATGACGGTGTGCAGGTTGGATCTGGTACCTGAGCGTTGCCAAAGAGTGTTAGCGGCTGTGATTCGCCGAGCGCCTTTTCGGCTAGCTTCCGTTGCTTACCAGTGGTTCGCTGTCCGAGCGCAAATGGGATCAGGCAGACGGCGATCAGCAGAAGCGGGTAAAAAGCGCCCCTAAGGAGATGCGCTTTGATGGAAACGGGAATTTGTCTTTTCATCTTTGCGAATTGCCTTTCAGTTTCGCCCGCCGCGTATCATCCAATTGGCAGGCCCCGAGTTTTACTAATAAGCGGACGCGTCAAGCGTGAAAGTTTGGACGGCATCCCGAACGATCGTACTCGCTCCGCGATAATCTATCCTCAACTAAGAAGCCTGAATTGAAAGCCCTCGTCCTCGACAGCTTCGCCATCGCCTCGCGATTGCCGGAGAGCACGGTCTTAAACGGCTCTCGGTTTTTCAATTCGGGCTTTTTCTCGACCAACGCCGGTACGCGCTCCAGACAATAGGTCACCTGAGTGTACATCGGATGCTCGACCCAAAGGGTCCCGTCCTGATCAAACGTGGCAATACGCTCCTCGGGCGGTACGAACTGGGGGCTGCCTTGAGTCGTGGTCGCCCTGACGAATTCTACGAT
>DASQYT010000209.1:0-4174 GCA_035639075.1 Candidatus Elarobacter sp. | reverse complement strand
CGCGAACAGCAACGCCCCAATCCACCAGCGCAAATGCCGCGTGGGTTGGCTGCGCGTCGAGCTGTTTTGACCGATTCTGGCCATGCGCATTTTAAATTTAGGCGATGCTGCCTTTGCTTTGCGAGCCCAGCAGAGCGGAGGAAAGTTTGTCCAGAAACACGGTCGTGTTCGCGTGTTTGCGCAGAATGGATGCGGGCGCCATGGGGGTGCTCTCGCCTTCGAAGCAAGACCTTACCGCTTGTGCTTTTCGCGCGTCGGGAACTACGACAAGAATTTCCTTCGCTTTCATTATCTGCCGCACGGTCATGGAGATCGCCCGCGTGGGAACCTCCGAAAGAGAGGCAAACCAACCCTCTCCCACTTGCTGGCGGCGGCAGGGCTCATCGAGGTCAACAATGATATAAGGCTCTTCGGTTTGGAAATCTGCGGGGGGGTCGTTGAATGCGAGGTGGCCATTTTCGCCGATGCCCACAAAGGCGATGTCGATCGGAGCAGCCGTTAGCTCTACGGAGACCTTGTGAACAATTTCCGGAACATTCCCGTCGCCATCAAGAAAGTGGTACTTGGTGACTCCCGTTTTGTGAATCAGACGTTCGAGGAGGTACTTGCGAAAGCTGGCTGGATGAGAAACTGGCAGCCCGATATATTCATCAAGGTGGAACATCTCTACCTGCGGCCACTCAATGCCGAGCATCGCGGTCAGGGCATCCAGAAATTCGAACTGCGAGGCGCCGGTCGCGGCAATGATTCGTGCTCTCCCCCTGCTTTGTATCGCGTTGCAGAGAGAAACAGCGGCCTGTTCCGCAGCCGCCCGGCCCAGAGAGGCCTTGTCCTCGTATACCTTAATGACCATCGGGCAGTCCCAGCATGTTGGAAAGCGTTCCACCCATGATCATCTTGCGCGTATTCGCTGGAATTCCACACGCTTCGAACAGCGCGTGGTATTGATTCACGACCGACTCGATTCCATCCAGACCGTTATCCGACCCGAAGACAATCTTCACAAACGCGCTCGGGTCACTATCAAGCTTCTTTGCCTTCCACTCCGGGCTTTGCCATTCTGTGTTCGACCACCAAAAGATTTTCTGGAAATCCGCAAGTCGCCCGTGCATTTTCGTGAGCGTGGAACCGCTAAGGTCCCAAAATACATTGGGATTCCACCGGGCAATTTCCGCCGCCCATTCGTATTCGGGATTGCCGCAGTGCGCGCCAAGCACTGTGATTTTCGGAAAGCGCCGTGCAATTTCCTCCAGGTAAATCGGACGCATGCGGCCGGAGGCCACGTCTTCCGGCTCGTCAAATTTTCTCCGTAGCACAATTCCCGTATGGAAAAGAACGATCCAGCCATAACGGTTCGCCAATTCGTATACCGGAAGATACGACGGATCGTTATACGGCCTCTTTACGAACTCCATCTCGCCGAGGCCGCGGTAGCCCATCGCGTGCAGTTCCTCTACCTGCTTGACCACGTCCGGAGCGTCCAGATCCACGAAGCCGAAGGGAATAATTTGCGTGGGATGTTGCTTTGCCGCGTCCGCGACCACTTTTCGGTTAGCAAAAGGAGTGAGCAAACACGCCGTGAGATTCAACTTCTCCGACACTCTCAGAAAGTCGCTGATGAAATTGGGATTCTTCTCATCAAAATGCACATGCATGTCGACGATGTGGTCTGTCTTTCCGGGGGATGGAGCCTTCCCATGGCCAAATGAAAACGAATTGCGGTGCGTTCCTCGAAGCAAGTCCCACCACGCCGGGATTGCGGCAACCGCTCCTGTGCTACCTAGAAATTTCCTGCGCGATAGTGGATCACTCACGGGATCCCTCCTTTCCAAGGCTTGGCGCGCTTGCCGTCGTAATACAAACGCGCGCTATCGGTTCTTCGCTAATTCTGTGATATGCAGTTACGGTCAGTGTGAATGCGAGGGGGCATAGCTCCAGTCAGGAGGTTCTGATGTTCTGGTTTCGCCGCCTCTGTCTATTGTTTCTTCCACTCCCCACCTTCGTGTTTGCTGCTGGCTATGTCTTTGGCCAAAGCGACCCGGATGAGATCGGCCAAGTCCTTGGCGAAGAGATTCTAGCACCCAGTGTCGCTGTGCATCAGGTCAAGTCGTACATTCTCAGCCGCGTTGCTCCGCCGCCTACAGTAACGAATGCGCCGCAATGGACGGAGGAGGAGAAACGCCTGCGGCAACATCTGCTCCAGGACGTGGTGTTTCACGGATGGCCCGATGAATGGGTCAACACTCCGCCTAGGTTTGAAGACATCGGAGTGATCGAAACAGGCCAAGGTTACCGGCTGCGAAAGCTTCGCTATGAGATTGTGCCCGGCTTTCAATCCGTTGCGATTCTTTATGAGCCGGAAAAGCTGCGGGGGAAAGTGCCAGCGATCCTCAACGTGAACGGTCACGTCGGCCCGCCGGGAAAGGCTGTTGAGTACAAGCAAAAGCGATGCATCAACTTCGCAAAGCACGGGATTCTGGCGCTCAACCTGGAATGGTTTTTCTTCGGAGAGCTTCGCCAGGATGGTAATCAGCATTGGTACAGCGCGCATCTCGACCTGGTGCGTGCAAACGGGCTGGGAATCTTCCTGCTCGAAATGCGGCGCGGGCTCGATTATCTCTACAACCACGCCAACGTGGATCGCAGTCGCCTGGGCGTCACCGGCCTCTCCGGGGGCGGATGGCAAACCATTTTTCTGAGTTCTCTGGACGAGCGTGTGAAAGCAGCCGTTCCGGTGGCAGGCTATTCTTCGGTGTCCGCAAAGGTGGAAGCGCGGAAATATGGAGACTTGGGAGATATCGAACAGAACGGGACCGACCTTTTCGCGGTCCTGGACTATACGCACCTTACTGCGATGATGGCTCCGCGGCCGACCTTGCTGATCTATGACGCCGAAGACGACTGCTGTTTTCGTGCGCCGCTGGTAAAGCCGCTCATCTATGACGGCGTGAAACCCTTCTTCCAGCTTTATGCTAACGGCACAAAGGTTGGAAATCAGAACACGGGAACTCGGATCGCCTGCCCAGCATGGAGCTGGGCTCGCCGCGATGGTCGGAGATGGGCGACACCGAGGGCGGAGCTTCCGTAGTAGTCGGAGCGCGGGAAAGCCGCGCACAAGGCGAAGGGAAGCAGGAAGAAGAAGGTAGGTTTGCACTACGGAGGAGCGATCTGTGGACACGGATCACCGGGCTGAAGAAGTCTGGGTACTCGGCGTTCAGCGCAAGCTCTATCAACAAAGTAAGGCACATCCTGACGAAGTATGGCGTGACTTGTGGGGTTGGCTCACTGACCCGCGCATGATCCGCCACTCTTGGCGACGCGTGGCCTCAAACAAAGGCAAACGCTCTTCTGGGATCGACGGGATAACCGTGAAGCACATCCAGCAGAGGATTGGTGAGCAATGTTTCCTCGAAAAGCTGCGGGCGGAATTGCGTTCTGGTGCATACCGACCCAGTCCATCGAGGCGCAAACTCATCCCCAAAGCTGGTAAACTAGGGCAGTTCCGACCCCTGGGTATTCCCACGGTTAAAGATCGCGTCGTTCAGGGCGCGGTCAAAGCACTCTTGGAGCCTATCTTCGAGGCACAGTTTTGGTCTGTCTCCTACGGGTTTCGGCCCGGGCGGAGCACGCACGGCGCCTTGGAGCACATCCGGATGTCCATCCAGCCGCGCGAGCGCGGACTGGATGGGCGCACGCATCGATTGCCGTATTCCTGGGTGATAGAAGGCGACATTAAGAGCTGCTTCGATAACATCAATCACCATCACTTGATGGACCGGCTGCGCATGCGCATCGCCGATCGAGCGATGGGTGTATCACCGCACGAAAATCCAGGACCGACGCCAAAGCGATGGCGCGGCAGCGGCAATGGGTGCACGTGGTCGGGATCACAGAGCAGGACGCTGCGTATTCTTCCCGATACGCTACGCGGACGATTTCGTAGTTCTGGTTTCTGGTACGCAGGAGGAAGCCATTGCAGAGAAGACCGCGCTGGCAGACCACTTGCATCGGACGACCGGACTCGAATTGTCACCGGAAAAGACAAAGGTCACGTCGGTGAAGGATGGATTCGAGTTCCTCGGATTCCACGTCACCATGCGTTGGGATAAGCGCTACGGATATTTTCCGCGCGTCGAAATTCCCAAAGCGAAAGCCGTCGATCTGCGTCACAAGA
>DASQYT010000208.1:0-7491 GCA_035639075.1 Candidatus Elarobacter sp. | reverse complement strand
TCCAAATTCGCGCGCCACAATTTCGCGTTGATCAAAAATGCGCGGTAGCCGCGCGCGAATCGTAAATTCATTTGATTCAAGTGCGCACCTGCGATTCCCTCGACGGTTTCATCGTCCCAAACGGCGCCGCGCGGCGGAGGAGTCGAAAGCGCAGCTTCGGTCAAGTCCGCATAGGGCCGGTAGCCCACCGATTGGAAAACCAGCGCCGCCCAGCGCCGCGGATCGGATGGCGATTCCCCGGCTGAAGCGTTGCGGTCCGCGGGCAATCCGCGATTCACGCCGAGCGAAATGACAAAGAGGATGAAGCCGGTCGCCAGCGCCGCACGCGTGGTGCCCAGAATCATGCGCAGAATATTTTTCGATTTCGGGATTCGAATGTCACCCGGCCGTAGTACGCGCGACACTACAAACGGAACGCACGTCGCCGTCGCTACCGAAAGAGTCATCAGAAACACGTGCAGCAGAGTTCCCCGGAAATCCTGCCGCGGCAGATACCGAAGCCAAAAAAAGAACAACGTTGCCGGGACAACCCAATAAGCCAGAACCGTTGAGAGCACCGTTTCGAACGCGATCATCGTCGAACGCGATTCGCCCTGCCACCGGAAGTGTCTCCGCACCAGCCCCATCAAGTACCACGGGCCGTCCTTTTCCAGCGTTTGCCCGTCGGGGAAAACCGCTGGAAGGGCGGCCATGCTTCCCCACAATCTCAACAGCAGAAAATGAAATCGCAGCGACAGCGCCAGCAGCACTAGCGGTCCGCCAAGATAAAGCCCCGTCATGGGAAGCAGATTCCCTAGACGCGTGGTGTGCAACGCCGAGGAATTCACCAACAGCCGCACGTCGCTGGTGAAGGCAATCAGCAGCAAGCAGACCGCGCTCACGCCCATCGTTAGAAAATAAAACCAGCGCGCCACCTTTGTGGCATCGCCGATGGCTTTCGAACTGTCCACCGCGGAAATCGATTCGGGCAGCACGGAATCGAAAAGATTCGTTCCGCCCAGCCGGCCAAACCACAATCCTTCCGCGCCATACAGGTTGGCGCCCATCAAATTGGCGCCTCGGAGTTCCGTGCCCAACAAATTTGAGTTCTGCAAATTCGAACGCACCAAACTGGCGCCGCGCAAATTTGCCATCGAAAGATCCGCACCCGCCAAATTCATTCGATGTAAGTGAGCTCCCTGCAAATTGACGCCGGTCAGGTCGGCCTTCGCCAAGTTGACGCCGGTCAGGTCGGCCTTCGCTCCCGATTCTCCGCCGGATTCCGCCCAGATTTTGTGTTGATCCAGAATCTCGGCAAGTTCGATCAGCGAAATCGCAGTGGAATCTCCGCCGCTCGAAGTCTCTCCCCCGGCGGCAGTTCCTCCGGCGTCGATCTTCAGTTCTTCAATTTCTTTAAGCGCATTTATTTCCAGGCCCATTCGAGATCGTTCCCCCAGCTTTCTTTGCCCGCCCGTGGACATCCCCGTCGCTCCGCAACACAAACTCGCGCGCGTCGCACTTTTCAATGCATTCGAATTCGCTGCGCGAATTTTTTCGGCACGGTTCGCGTATCACCGCGGGCCGTGCCTCGCCGGGCAGCCTCCATCCTCTAACAGTGGCGCTGTGGAAATCGCCTGTCCGAGAGTACAGGCGGCGCAGAGGTAACGGGGGGCTCCTAATCTGAAAATGGAAACTAGAAATTAGAAAAGGGACAAGAGAAAGACCCATCAGGGAGGAATTAGGGCACGGCAACCCGCGCGCAAAATTCGCGCTGCGTCGAGGGATCAGCGGCTACTTCGCCAACAGTCCTTGGTTGTGGTTGTAGCTGATCACTCGCGTCACCTTCCATGCGCCATCCTTGTTCTGCCATAGCGTCACAAACTTGGCGTCCCCCGCGCCATCCTCCGGGTGTCCGGGATGGTGGAAGCGATGTACCCCGATCTCTACCGCTCCATATCCCTTCAACGGGTACACCTCCAGTGTGTCCGGAAGCAGGGTCCGCTGCACCTTTCCGCAGATGTTCTGCTTAATGGCAGCGAGAAACGGTCCTTTGCCCACGGACAGTCCTGTCTGGTCGTGATAAAACTCCAGGTCATCCGACACCATCGCACCCATGGTAGTTAGATCGCAGTGGTTGTATGCATCGAAGAGTTTGGTATCTAAAGACTGTATGCTCGCAAAAAGAGGGTCAGGCTGCGCGGTGGATTGCGCGTCTGCGGACATGCTAGAAAGAACCAAGAGGACAAGCAGAAACAGGGGAAGCGATCGTTTCCAGTTCATCGAAACTCCTTCGCGAGGATGCACAGCTACCGGTCTATACGGATCGCGGCCCGCAGTTGTTCCAGGAATGGTTACGCGCACCGGTTATGAGGAAGTGGCCCGCCTCGGCGGGCAAGCGAGTGACGAGTCCAGTTGAATTTTGACCCAATTGTCACGAATAAGAAAATTCAAACGGACGAGAAAGGCCGAAGAGCGGCGTCAACCCCAAGCCCACAGAAGAGAGTTGTTCGCAGTGGCCGTGCCACTCTTTCGGTCCAGCCACGATCCCCCGCTGCGCTCGGGATGACAAATTGAGGAGAATGGCCGAAGAGCGGCCTCGACTGTTTCTTTCGCTATCGGGAATCCGCAGGCTATTATGGAGCCATTCGCGAATGCGCGTAATGGATCTTGAATCGTTCTTGGGGGGAGACCAACGATGCCTTTGGAAATAACGCAGCGTGAGATGAATGGAATCTACCTTCTGGCGCTCAAAGGGCGTCTGGTGCTGGGAGAAGAGAGCAGCGGGTTGCTTGCAGTGATCGACAATCTGCTCGCCTCTGGGGCCACACGTGTGGTCATTAACCTGGAGCAAGTCAATTATGTGGACAGCGCGGGCCTCGGCGCACTCATCGAAATGCATCGAAAGACAAAAGCCAAAGGCGGAGGCTTGAAGCTTTGTCATCTCCGGCCGAACTTGAAGCAAGCGCTGGAAATGGCCCGGCTGCTGCCAATCTTCGAAACGTGTCCGAGTGAAACTGCGGCGGTGGCAAGTTTCTGAGGGCGGCGGACGGCGGGCAGGGTTGGAAGATGGACAAAGGGAAGCTCCACTTTCGAGCTGAAGGAAAGTCAACACCTGCACCCTGAGAACCGTAGGGTGCGGCACCCAGCGGGCAACGAGAAAGGTCCGTTTGAATTTTGACCCCGATTGTCACGAATAAGAAATTCAAACGGACGAGAAGGGCGGACAAAGCACTGAGAAAGCCACCCCCAAGACCAGGTTCAAAAGACGAACCTGGGGCACCCTGCGGCTCTCTGTGCTTGCCACGAGGAGCGCAGTGATACTCCCCTCCACGATCCTGATGAGCCCTGAGCTACGAAAGAAAGATGGCGAGGTAAACTCGCCGCTACAGGAAGCGGAGAAGAAAGACGCTTCGGCCCTACAACGTAGGGGATGAGCGGTGGTGAGGTTTTCGATTAGCTGCTGAAGGAAAAAAGTGCCGGGGCAGCTCCGCTGAGGGGCCGAGGCACCCCGGCTTTATCCCGCCCGCCTCCGCAGTGAGCGAGCAAGGAATTCGTCGAGAAACTTTAGCGCCGCAAGGAAGCGAGTGCTTCCCTTCCCAAAAACCCTTATTTGTCTTCGTCGCCGCGAAGAAATTCGTAGCGCTCGATGGCCGCAACCACGCCGACGGCGCCTTCATCGCGCGGCTCGGTGCGCTGCACGCGGCCAAGGCACCGGACGCGTACCGGTCCGGCCATAGTAATTTCGTTGGGAAGCGTCAGAAGAATCTCGACGGGCGAGCCTTCCTTGACATCCTTGGAAAGGAAAAAGTAGACGCCGCGCGAGCTGACGTCGCGGGATTCGGTGCTGGTCTCGCCAACGGCGGCACCCGATGTCCAGCGAACGGTCAGGGGCAGCCGCATGGAAAAACGCTGAGTGGTGCGGCGTTCGGAACCCGTCAAGGAAGTCCTCCTGATCGAAGGTAGAGTGTATCCGGGTAGGGGCCAGCTAACAATAGGACTCAAGGTACAAAATCGATTCAAAGCGGAGAAGTACCGACGTACTAGAACGAGTCCAAAAACTAGAACTGTTGATTACGTGAAATTTCGGTTTTGCGCTCCTTCTCAAGAGTCTCGCTAATCGTAACAAACGACAGGACATTACGCCCAAACTCGCTAGAATGATCGAAGTGCAAATGGCCGTCTCCCTTCGACGCGAGCGAAGCGAAGAAGTCGAGGCACAACCGGTGTCGCGCGGGAGATGGAGGCAGTATGGAGCAATACGTTTTTGTACGTCTGCATGCACGGCAAGGGGAAGAGGGTGCCGTGGAGGAGGCTTTGCGCGAAGTGATGGGGCCTTCGCGGGAGGAGGCCGGTTGCCTGAGTTTTCACGCCTTCCGATCGATGCGGGACCCGCGGCTCTTTTTCATTCATTCGCAGTGGGCGGACGCAGACGCATTCCAGAAGCACGCGGAATTGCCGCATACCGTGCGATTCCTCGAACGCATGGATGCGCTCCTCGATCAGCCGCGCGACGTGACCAGGACCGAGATGATCGAGTGAAGGGGTGAACATCATCCGCTAGTCGACGCGACGGGCGGCAAAGCACGCTATTGCAAGTTGAAATTCACGGCAATTGTATGGAAGAGGCCTCCCGTATTTGCCTGCACACTAACTTCTGTCTGGCCGGTGACAGCTACGTTGAGGCTCCCTTTGGTTTGAGAGCCTAATGTATTTGCATTTCCAGGGTACTGAGCCGCGATGGAGCGGACGCCAACCGATAGACCGGTGAGCTGAAACGAGGCCGCACCCAGTCTTATCCATTAACAAACCAGAGTGTGCAGCGCTTCCCGCTTGGCCCATCCGAAGCTTCGCTACTGGATAGTGAGCGCGACGCTGGTTTGCTTTAATGTGGGGCCTATGATTGCGTTGACCGTGACATTTCCAGCCATACCGGTCTGGACAACGGATAGAGGAGTGTGGACCTGGGACGGAAGATTCCGCGAGTCCCCACTGTATTGCGCCGTCATCAGGAAGGCGCCCGGAGCACCAAGGTAGTACGAAAACTGCGCTGCTCCGTTCATCAGCGGTGCTGTATTGAAGCTGTACGATTCTCCTACCACGCCGAAACTGACAGAACCCGTTGGAGAGTTCGGTCCGGTCACTTGCACCGTTGCTGCAAGATTGGATCCCGAAACCTTGGTGTTTGGAACGGTGATGGTCGTACTCGTTGGAGTGGCAGAACCACCTCCGCCACCACCTCCAGCATTACCTCCTCCGCAACCTATGACAAAGCTGATCGTACCCAAAAGCAGGCAAGCGTAGACGAACCGCCGGAGCCGCAAACACACAGGCAAAAGCCAAAGGACTAGTGCCAAGGCGGCAAGCATGCCGCTCATTTTCCACCACGTATTCCGCGGCCCCAGGTTGGGCCATCTCTTAGGAAGAATCTGTGAAGTCGAGGTGGAGGAAGAAGGAGCAGGTACGCTGCAGGTCAGAGCGGCCGTCACGCTGTTTCCCGCTGACAATTGAATCTGGGCAGGACTGACGCTGCAAGTTATCCCTTGCACGACCGGGGAAGGGACTTGGAGCTGGAGAGAACTGTTCAGAGCGTAAGTTGGTGTAACAGTGATCGTAAGGTTGCCGGATTGTCCGGCGGTTATGGTGAGACCCGGCTGGGACGGGACAATACTGAAGTCCGGATTGTTCACCGTTATGTAGGGCGAAGTGGCCGAGGCTGCAAAGTAGTTGCTGTCACCAGCGTAATTTGCAGTATACCCGTCGCTTGATTGTGGGGTAATCGTAGCCGTTGCTTGTAGAGCCACAAACCCGTTAATGAGTGTCTGAGTGGTGGGCCCCGTCGCCACCGTTCCCTGGCCGGTGGAAGATGCGAAAGTAATTTGTCCGGTGACGGGTGGGCTCGTTTGGGTGGTGGCCAGTGTTGCGGTCAAAGTAGCGCTGGTGCCGTAATTGACCGTCGTGGAGCTGGACTGCAGCGTCAAAGTGGTGGGATAGACGACACGGACAACCTGAGGGCTGCTGGACGCTGCAGAATAGTTCGGGTCGGCGCTGTACGCTAGCGTGAGCGAGTGACTTCCAAGTGTCGAGAGCGTGATGCCGGTATCTATGCCGAATCCGGCAGTCGGCGTCGATCCATATCCGGTTCCTGCGTATCCTCCAATACCGGTTCCTGACGCGGTGAATATCGCAGTTGTGCCGTCATAAACAGTAAGAGTGCCCATCGGAGCGGCGCCGCGAACGCTAGTCGCACCCGACATGTAGATCACGAAAGGCATGCCGATTACCGTGCTGGTCGGGAGGGTAAGCGACAGCTGCATGGTGGCTGGCGTGATCGTAAGTGCATACGTGCCGGAGCTCGTGACGTAGCTGTTGTCGCCAGCGTATTGCGCAACGAGGGAGTAAGTTCCGCCCGTGAGAGTGGGAGAGATGTCGCGCGTGTACCCTGCGTTGTTCAACTTAAACACGCCACCGTCAATAGACGACCCGTTCGCTGTCAACGAAATCATTCCGGTCGGACATGTCATAAGATTCTCGGTGAAACACGTCGGGCTGGGCGGTCCTGTCGCACTTGCCACCCCATTTTTGTCCGTGACGTACATGCGGATGATGTAACGGGAACCATAAGTCACTGAGGTCGCGTTGCCGTTCAGAGGATTGCCCTGAGAATCGAAGGAAGGTACGACGATAAACGTCTGGCTCCCTTCTTGACCAACCGTAACGGAAACCGGAGCGGAGTCGCTAGGAGCATTGGTGCCGTCCCCAGCGTAATGCGCGGAGACGTTGTAGGTGCCGCCTGGCAGACTTTGTGTATTTACACCGCTCACGGCCCCGCTGACGAGCGTGAAGTGATCGAACCCCTGGGTCGTTCCGTCCGGGAACGTCGCGATCAGAGATACTTCCCCGGCGGGCACAGCTGTCCCTGTATTTGGTTTCACGTTAATGCCAACAGCCACATTTTCGCCCGTACCGTGAGTGATTCCCGTGGTCGGCGAAAGCATCAATGTCGTTGTCGTTGGAATTGTTGAAACACTACCCCAATTCGTTACCAGATTATTCGCGTTGACCGTTCCCAACCCCGAGGTCATGTCATAGCCTGCAGTCGCGGTCCAGGCCTCTGTCGTTGTGTGGCTGGGGTCAACCAACACGCCCGTGTTACCGGCCGTACTTACGCTACAGTTTAGGGAGCCGCCCTGGCACGGCACGCTGTTTGTTCCCACGCCAGGCAAGCCCGTCGGCAAAAAGCTATTTCCCTTTGTCACGTCGTTGAAAACGCATCCCGCGGCCTCAGTCGCGCTGGAAGTACAGCTCGCGCCCGCCTTCTTCGCCAAAGCGTACAGCACGTAATTCGCGTTCCCCTGACGATTCGTTCCTCCGTGGGCAGCCTGATACTGGTTCACGAGCGCCATGATTCCCGCAAAAGCCGGAGCCGAAGCGGAGGTTCCACCGACTACCCCAAAATCGAGGAATCCATTGTTGGCGTTTAGATCGCAAGTCCTTACACCGGAAATGGTCTGG
>DASQYT010000207.1:0-8163 GCA_035639075.1 Candidatus Elarobacter sp. | reverse complement strand
CGCGCGATCAATGATTGGACCGACGACACGAAACTGGACACGCTGGCGCCGGTTCCAGGAACCAAGCGGGAACTCCTTGTCTGGATGTGGTACCCGTCGGCGGCTGTGCGATCTGTTGCGGTGGACGAGTATCTGCCCGCTCCGATGGGGACGGTGGCTGGACCCGCCGGAGGTCCGCTGAGACTTCTCACGCGAGATCTGTCGAAGGTTCACGGGCACAGTATTCGAGAGGCCGATTTGTCGCCGGAGCAGCGATGGTACCCTGTGGTGATCATGAGAGGCGGGGCATCCGCCGCAGTGTGGAGTTACTCGACGCTGGCCGAGGATCTGGCCAGTCACGGTTACGTCGTCGTCGGCTTAGATGCGCCTTACCGCACTTCCAACGTTGTTTTTCCTGACGGACGGGTGATGAGACGCATCCCGGAAAACAACCCGGAACTCTGCCTAGAGAAAACCGGCCAGGAGCGGGACCGTTGCGCGAACCGGCTGCTGATTGCGTGGACTTCGGACATGGCGTTCGTGCTTGATAAGTTGGAGCAGCTGAACGCATCGCCTGCATCCGGCAAGTTTGCAGGACGACTCGACCTGACACGCGTCGGAGTATTTGGGCACTCCTTTGGCGGGGCGCAAGCCGCGCAATTCTGCTCGCAGGATTCCAGGTGCAAGGCGGGCATCGATGTGGACGGCGCTCCACACGGCAGCGTCATTCAAACAGGGATCAACCGGCCATTCCTGTTTCTTCTAAGCGACCACAGTCACGAGTCCGACTCCGAGGGCGGTCAGATCATGGCCAACATCCGGTCGATTTACGATCGTCTCCCTGCGGATGGAAGGGCGTTTCTGGAGATTCGTGGCGCGAACCACTTTCTCTTCAGCGACGACGGAGCCCTATTGAAGAGTCATATCGTGATGCGAACGCTGCGCAAGTTAGGAATTGTCGGCATCGACGGACGCCGCCAGCTTGCGGTGACGGCGCACTGCCTGGGCAGTTTTTTCGACGCGTACCTCAAGGGGACAAACGCATCGCGGCTCAACATTTCTTCGCCGCTTTACCCAGAGATCGAAGTTCTTAAATGAAGTACATTTTAATTACCGGCGCGATTCGGGCGGCACCAGGTTGTTCGCGCGGTAATACACCACCAACTGCCCGAAGTGTTCGCTGCTGTGCTCGATGGCGGCGATCCAAATGTAGGAATTGTGGACCACATGCTTCCCGGTTTCCCACGAAAATGGCGTGGTTTTGTCCAAGCCAGCTTCGCCCTGTTGTTTGATTACCGCCGCTCCGTCCGCGACGGCCTGCTCGATTAACTTCACTACGTCGGCTTTCGTCTTGTATGCGTCCCGCGACGGGTTGTGCTTGTCTTTCCCAAAGTCAGGGCCAATGTTCGATTCGGAAACTCTGCGGATCACATCGTAATCGACAGCAGCAACGTGCAGAAGATTTTCGGCAAAAGAGCGTTCGTCTTTCTGTACTTTGAAATCGTACTTGTCCTCGGGAAAATCCCTGGCCATGGCGATCAGCTTATTGCCAATCTGGTTCCACCACTCTAGCGTCTCGTCCGCCCGGGAGCGCGCAGCGGGCGGAGCCTGACTCTGCGTTTGGCCCTGGCCGTAAAGGGTCATGGCGCCGACAGCAAGCAGCATGCCTGCAACAAGCGCAAGCCCAGGCCGACTCGAAGACCGCTTCATCGTAAATCCCTCCTTTTGCGTTCTGATCAGTCTGACTCTCCGCGACTGGCCGGCGGCACAATTCCGTTCATGCGCAGATATTCCACCATCTGCCCGTAGTGATCATAGGCGTGAGCGACGCCAAACTCAGCCAAGCGCAGGCGCGTCGACTTGCTGTTCCCGGTGGTCTGCAACATGTTCTCCGCTGTCAACGTAGCAGCGGCTTTGTGACCCAGGGCAAAAGAATCCTTCAGGAACTTGATGATGTCGGCCTTGGTCTTCAGGTCCGCAGGACCGTTCCCGTCCTTTATGCTCTCGGGCACCTTATCGCCGGTAAGCGGTGACCAAATGAAATAGTTGGAAGAGGCGACATGCTTGACCTGCACGGCAAAGGTGCGCACACCTTTGTACTCGCTCCCTGGAATGTTGAGGCTTTCAGGGGAGAAGTTGAACTTGTCTTCCGGCATGGCTTCCGCGGCTTCCACAATCTGCTTTTCGACCGTGCTGATTTCGCGATCCACGATGGAAGCTATGGTTGGCGGAGACTGCGGCGATTGAGAGGCGCTTGATGCTGCGGCGCTCCTCGTGTCTTGTACCACAGCGGCCGCGGTAAAGATGAGTATTGCCGATAGAGCGAAGATTCGTATTTGTATCATTCGAGTGCCCCCTTACCCTTGCCCCCCGCTTAGACGAGGCAAACCCTGACTCGTTTTATGGATGCCCATCAAAATAGCGGCCTTGATCGGCGCCCTCGTCAAAGCCTCCGCGAACCATTCGTATCTCAGCGCGACCAGCGGATCGACACGTGTTAATCCAAAACAAGAACGTAAAGAGCTTGGAGAAGTTTCTACGCGGCGGCGATGCGGCGGATTAGGTCTTCCTGCTCGGACTGGGATTCGGCGCCGATGGTGAAGGCGTCGAGAAGGTTGAGCCCAAGAGCAAAATTGAGGGCTTCGTCCTGACGGTGGCGCAGCTCTCCCTGGCCCAAGATCTTCATGCCAATGATGCCTTTGCCAGCGGCGCGCATTTCGCGCATGACGCTGACGACGGTATTGGGATCGGAATCCATGAATGCACCGACAGGGTTGATTCGAACGAGATGGACTTCGACCCAGGGAGATTTTGTGGCAGCGCGAAGCGCTTCGATGCTATGGCAAGAACAGCCATGGGCGCGAATGATGCCCTTTTCCTTGGCTTCCGAAAGCACATCCATAACGCCTTTGAAGCGCTCGGTCCAATCACCTTCGGTCAGGCAGTGCATGAGGCAAACGTCGATATGATCGGTGTCCAGTTCGCGGCGGAAACGCTCGAGATCATCGCGAGCAGTGGCAGGATCGCGCGCCCACGTCTTGGTGAGCACCGTGACTTTATCACGCGGGACATGTTTGAGCGCTTCGGCCACGTGCGGATGGCTGCCGTAGGAATCGGCGGAATCGAAGAAGCGCAGGCCATGGTCGTAGCCGTTGAGGAGCATGTCGGAAAGGCCCTTGATGCCGAGGGCAGTCTGGTGGGAATGATGGCCGCTGCCGACAGTGCCGGTGCCCATGGCGAGGCGGCTGGTCTGGATGCCCGTCTTGCCGAGAGTTACAGTATCCGAAGCGCTGAACTTGTGCGGGAGAGCAGGAAAGGCAAGTGTGGGCCGAGCAAAGGCTGAGGGATGGATCCAAGCCGCTCCGGCGGCGCAGGCGGTGCGATGGATAAAATCGCGGCGTTTCATGCGGCCTCCTGCAGATGCATTCCGGGGCTGTCTACTCCCAATGGACGCGCGAAGGGGGCGATAGGTTACCAAGCCGGGCGAAACGCTCTAGAGTGAGGGCCGAGGAACCTCATAATAGAGGAACTGCACGCCCACGCCCAACTTGCTGCCCTTGGGCCCCAACAATTCTACGTGCGCCACACGGCCCGTGAAGCACCACTCCGCCACATCTTCTCCCACCACTTCCCGTGGCATCCTTAGGTGGACCTGAATCATCCCGCCTTCCGGTAACTTTCGATCCGTGGCGAAATAAACGCCATGGTTGCAGATATTCATGGAGGCCGCTTCGTGTTCGGGGTTGGCAGTCTCCTGGATGGGGCGGAACCTTAAAGGGACTTTCATGATCAGACGGCGTGCAGTACGGCGCTCCTGTGCCGACATCGGTATCCTTTGGACCTGTGAATGTGCCATTTTGGAATCAGGCAGGGCGCACAGATAGTTTTACGAGTGCCGACGCGCGGGGTCAAGCATTTTCTTACATTCGGAAGACGTTTCGTGAGGATAAGTACCGCTAATTCAACATTAAGCGAGGAGTATTAAGCTAGGAGAAGACCCTTGGGGACATGGACCCGGCGGGTCTCGGGCCGATCGTGATGCGCCCACCAGTCGCGCCAGGCGGCAGGATCTTTGCCGAATGAGGCGCCGGTGATGGTTCGCAGGGCGGCGCAGACCAAGTCCTGGGTTGCGGGTTCAAGAGAGTCGTCATCGAGAAGATTTAGAAGTTGGGGAACGGCACCCAGGCGCTGCTCGCCAGTGAGCATGCCGGAGCGAGCGAGATTGGTGGCCGCACGCTCGCGAACTTGTCTTGCGGGGTCGTGGGCCAGAATAGAAAGAAGCGGATCGACGGACTCCGCGGTGCCAAGCATGGCCAATCCCTCGACGGCCCAGAAGCGCGTTTGCTGATTCGCATCGCGAGAATAACGCAGGAGAGTGGACAAAACTGTGCCAGGCTCGACCCCGCGATTGCCGAGGGCGCCGAGTCTCCAGAGGGCGAGATAGCGTCCGTCGGGGTCGTTATGAATTTGATTGAGAAGCTTTGCGAGACCCTGCGGCGACTTCATCAGGTTGTTGGCGATGAGATCGATTTCCACGGCCGCAACGCGCACGCGAGGATCGTTGGAGTCCAGAGCCGCGAGCACGAGATGGAAAAGGCGGTCGGTGTCCGCCAAGTGGCCGCGCCAAGAAGCGAGATTCTTGTGGATCAATCCGAGAGACTGGTCGGGGCGCTGAACGGCAAGTTCTAGAAGGCGCTCGGCCTGCTGCTGGGGCGCCAAGTGGCTGATGGCTTCGAGGTCGGCGTTCACGGCGCTAGGGGCAGAAGCGGGCACGAGGGCGCGCACTTGCGTGGATGCAGGGGTCAGGAGAGTCGTGTTGCGGAACCAATTGGCTCCAGAAATCTCAATGCGCGCGACTTGATACCCCGTGACAGTGGAAAGGGCAGCGAGCAAAACCATCAAGGAAATGTAGCGGGGAAAGCGATTCGGGGTCGCCGAATGGCGCTGAGGGGCCCCGGGGATACCTACGGTCGAGTCGTTCATGGGTCGCGCGAGCGCTCCGTATTCGGCGCACGCTGAATGACAAATTAGTTGTGGAGAGAGAGGCCAACAATAGTACGCGCGGCCAGCGGCACTGCCTTCTTGAGGGCAAACCCTGTAGGCTCAATACAATTGGAGGCGTTACTGGTACGCGACGCGCTAATGAATCCCGTACGAAAGAACAGGCACCTGAGGGAGACGGCAAAACAGCGCGTCCCGCAGAATCGTCCGAGATACAAACACCGCGCTTTGCCGGAGGTAGAGGGTCTGCTAGAATAAAGAGCTTGCTATTACGACATTTCGCGCGGGAAACCGAAGCCCAACTACAAATTTAGGCGGGAATAAAAATGGCACTGAAGTGTGAATTCTGCGGCAAAGCGCCGCGTTTTGGAAATGTGATCAGCCACGCGAATAATACGCGGCGGCGGCGGTGGAATCCTAACTTGAAGCGCGTGCACGCGGTTGTGGCGGGCGTGAGGAAGCAAGTCCGTGTGTGCACGGCATGCATTCGCGCCGGCAAAGTAAAGAAAGCCGCCTGAGCATCCAACCTTGAACCCGACCGATGCGAACCTGCGTTCCGTGGGGCACCTGATGAAGCACTCAAGCGGAGTGAAGCGCGCAGCAGCGTGGCTGCCTTTGGCAGCGATGGCCATTGCGCTTGCCACGGGCTGCAACAAGCAGGCGCAGCACGCGCCCGACGTGTGGGCAATGGTGAACGGGAAAGAAATCAAGCGGGAAGAAGTCGACAAGTATTACCGGACGCGCGTAAATCCCGAGGGTCAGGAGCCTTCGCAGGAAGAATCGCTTTCGCAAAAGCTGAATGTGCTCGATGAACTGATCAACAACGAAATTCTGCTGGAAAAAGCGAAGAAGTTGAACCTGGAAGCCAGCGACGGCGAAGTCGAAGACAAGTTCACCGAATTGAAGAGTCCGTACACCGAGGACGAATTTCAGCGGCGGCTTAAGGATCAAGCCATGACCGTGGAAGATCTGAAGCTCGAGCTGCGGCGGCAGCTCTCGATTCAGAAATTGTTGAATCATGAAGTGGTGGCGAAGATTTCCATCACCGACCAGGACATCTCGGGTTTTTACGACGCGAACAAAGCGCAGTTCAACGTGGCTGAGCCGCAATATCACATCGCGCAGATCGTGGTGACGCCGCGGAAAGAGCAGCAGATCCGCAACCGGAAGAACGACGATGCAGCCAATGAAGCAGAGGCCCAGCGAAAAGTGAAGATGCTGATGGACCGGCTGAACAGCGGCGCGGACTTCTCCCAATTGGCGATGGATTATTCCGAAGACATGAACACCGCTGGAACCGGTGGGGATCTGGGTTTCGTTCCGGAATCGGCGCTGAACCAGTCCGACCCGGCACTGAAAAAGGTCGTGGTTGGATTGAAGGCGGGGCAAGTCAGTCAGCCGATTCAAGTGGTGCCAAAAGATGGGCCACGCAGCCTGATCCTAAAGCTTATTGCGCGCGAATCTCCCGGGCTGCGCGGCATCGCCGAACCGCAAGTGCAGCAAACCATCCGCGACACGCTGCGCAACCGCAAGGAACAATTGCTGCGCCTCGCGTATCTGGCAATCGCGCGGGATGGCGCGCAGGTGAAGAACTTCCTGGCGGAACAAGTCATCGAAGCGGCGGGCAAACTGCCGGATGCGGCGAAAACCACGATGCCGCAGCGCTCTATCGGGCACTAAAGCCGCTTATTCCCTCCGAAATACGAGCCTTCCAATTCCGCGCGGCATGAAGAGTAGTGAAGTGCGCTGAAGTTCAAGAAACCACACAAAGAGCTTCGCCGGCGTTGACGGGCTGGCCTTCCTTGGCCAGGACCCGCTCGACCGTGCCGCTTTTGGGCGAGCGAATTTCGTTTTGCATTTTCATGGCTTCGACAACGAGCAGGCCCTGGCCGGATTCGACATGGTCTCCTTCTCTGACAAGAAGACGCACCACTTTGCCGGGCATGGGCGCAAGAATTTGCTGGCGGCCTTCGGCTTCGACGGCGCCGTGTCGGCGGCCGCTCCAGGCGCGAGGATCGATGACCTCGGCGATGAAGTCCTGCCCGCCGGCCTGAAGTTTCAATTTGCCGTCCGGAGACGGCGTCACGGTGATTTCAAAGGATTGACCGCCCAACAAAATGGAGAGAATGCGGGGGGCAATCTCGACGGCGTCGACGGCTACAGGCTTGCCATCCAGCATCACGCGCCACCCCGCGGAAGCGTGTTCGAGTTCGACAATGCGTGTATTTTCTCCCGATGGAGAAGCGAGTTGGACTTGGTATTTCACGGCAGGCGGTCCAGTTGCTCGCGGCGGCCTTCGAGCTTCCAGCGAGAGGGCTGGTCTGCGGAAGAGGACACAGAAGCCTGTTTCTCCGACTGGCTGGCCTGCCAGATTGCCGCGGCAATGACTGCGGCATCGGAGGCGGCGCTTCCCCGCTGATCATTGTTCGCAAGAGATGAGGCGGGACGCGGGCGGCTAAGTAATTCGTCCAGCCATTTGGTGTGGATTTCGCCACGAAGAAAATCGGGCTCTTCAAGAATACGGCGGAAAAGACCGGCGTTGGTCTTAATGCCGGTGATGGTGTACTCCTCGAGGGCGCGGCGAAGGCGGGTAATGGTTTCCTCGCGGCTATTGCCCCAGGCGAGCAGCTTGCTGAGAAGCGGATCGTAGTCGTTGGGCACGGTCCAGCCTTCGTAGACGCCATCGTCCAGGCGAATGCCCGGCCCGCTGGGGACCTGGCGCGAAAGGATTTGTCCCGGCGAGGGAAAGAAATTATTGTCGGGATCTTCCGCGTACAGACGGACTTCCATAGCATGACCACGCGGCGTAATGGATTCCCAGGCGAAGGGCAGGCGGTGACCGGCGGCAATGGCGATCTGGAGTTTTACGAGGTCGAGGCCGGTAACCTGTTCGGTGACGGGGTGCTCGACCTGCAAACGCGTGTTCACTTCCAAGAAATAAAAATTGAGATTTGCATCGACGAGGAATTCGACGGTGCCGGCGTTGACGTAGCGGCCGGCGCGAGCGAGGCGCACGGCGGCGGCGCCCATGTTCTTGCGCAAGTCGGGCGTGACGATGGGTGAAGGCGCTTCCTCGATCACTTTTTGATGGCGACGCTGGACGGAACACTCGCGTTCCCCAAGAGAGACGACGCGACCGTGAGCATCGGCGAAAATCTGGATTTCGACGTGATGGGGCCGGTC
>DASQYT010000206.1:0-2743 GCA_035639075.1 Candidatus Elarobacter sp. | reverse complement strand
CGGCACCATGGCGTTCGTTGCGAAGAAAATTTTCCTCACCAAAGGCGTCGGTAAACATCGTGAAAGACTTTCGAGCTTCGAGCTCGCCCTCCGCAACGCGGGCATCGCCGCTTGCAACATCGTTCGCGTCTCCTCGATTTTCCCTCCCAACTGTAAATTAATTTCCCGCAGCGAAGGGCTGAAGCACATGAAGCCCGGGCAAGTGGCCTTCACCGTTATCAGCGAGAATTCCACTAAGGAAGCGCACCGCCTCATCGCCGCCAGCATCGGCCTGGCGCTGCCCAGTGACAAGTCCATGTACGGATATTTGTCCGAGCATCACTCGTTCGGTGAAACCGAGGAAGTCGCCGGCGAATATGCCGAAGAGCTCGCCGCCGAAATGCTCGCCACTACTTTGAACGTGGAATTCGACCCGGACTTGTCCTTCGACGAGAAAAAAGAGGTCTACCGCATTTCCAACAAAATTGTCCGCACCATGAATGTCACGCAATCCGCCGTCGGCGACAAGCGCGGCCTTTGGACCACTGTCCTCGGCGCCGCCATCCTCATCGGCGAAGACGACTAACTCAAATTGTTTTTTCTCCCAAGGCTGAGGTTTTCTCGGGCGCTGACCAAGCACGAAGTAATAGATCAAACCTGCACCAACAAATAGACTGATCGAGATGACCGGCATCACCGTAAGGAGATTGTCTTCTTTCTTCGTAAGATACCGATAGATGCCGTGATTGTTCATCACGTAGACCCGGCCTTGTGAAGGATCAGGGTGCGCGGGACGAGTATCAAGGAATCGAAACCAGAGGTACGTGTCGATTAATCCCACACAAACAGACAGCAGTATCAGGGCCTTTCCGATGAGTCGCCATATTTTGTGATACTTGGGATGGGCCCAGGCCTTGCGTGGGTCTTCACTCATATTTATTTAGGGTTTCGGCAAAGCCAATTGTCAATCAGCATCCAGGTTGTACGCCGTCTCCAGCCATTTCTTCACTTCCCCATCAATTCCGCCTGCAGAAGTAATTTCAATGCGATGGGTGATGCGGTCCTTCTTTGCCAGTCCGCCTGTATCGATCAGCCGCTTGGGCAGCTTTCCTTTGTAATGCGTCAGGGCGAAGCCAGGTCGATCCTTGAATTCGTTGTTGGCTTGATTTGCGCGAACACATGCTCGCGATACAGCGGCACGATCGATTTGCCGAGCTTCAGCAGTTCATCATAAGTCGGCCGCAGCTTCTCTTTCGGTCCCGCGTACTGCTCCTCCACGTACTGAACCGCCGCCTTCAGGTACGCTTCTGGCGTATCGTCCTGCCCGTCCTTTCCATCGGCCCGCTCCGCAATCCACCACGTGCTATTCGTGCCCAATTTGTGCTTGATCTTCAGCCATTCGCGCCTTGATTTCTCGTCTTTCGGTCCTTCTCTCTTCACCAGCGCAATCCATTCTTCCAGCGAACAGCTCGTTTTTTCTTTCAAGTCGTCAACCCACTTTTGCACCATCGCCACGCCGGGATGTACGTCATAGCGCGAATGCGCTTTCACAGCAGCCGTTTTGGCCATGAGCTTTTCCTTCTTCTCTACGTTGCCTCGGACGTAGAGAGCCACCAATTGTTGCCTGAGCACCAACACGTCTCGTCTGGCAGCGTGTTGCGCCTTAGGGACCGCACGTTTTGGAAATCACCCCGCTTGAACGCTCTTGCCAATTTCAACGCCGTCTCTTCATCGCGAGCCCCAACACATGGGATAAACGTCGCCGGACTGACGAATCGCGCGTCATAACGATCGCTTGAGGCACGCGTTATCAAAAGCATTCCTCCGGCGCCCGGCATGCCCCCCGGACCATCCGCGGGAGTCAGCGGAAAAAGCAATCGTCCATTCGGGCGCAAGGCGTCCAGCCAGACATCTTGCGGAGCAGTGGCCCCGGCGTTAACGTAGATACTGTCGCACTCCGGAATCGGTCCTTCTGAACCAGAGCGGTGACGAACCGTCACGTTGGAACAGTCGCCCAGGTTCTGCGTAGCCCGCTCCGCCAAGTCTTCCTCGATTTCATAAGCGACAACTGACCCGGTTTGTCCCGCCAGTTTTGCGAGCAGCGCTGTGTAGTAGCCGGTCCCCGCCCCGATGTGAACAATGCTTTCCCCTTCTTTGACATTTAACGCCGCAAGGCAAATGGCATGAAGGACCGGCTGCCCAATATTGATTCTGCGCTCTGCCGCGATGGCCACAAGTACATCTTGATACAGAAAGGCCGGATCTTCAGTCGGCGTCTCGACGTAGCCGGTCGCCGTAAATATTTTCCATGGTCCCGGACCGGCAAAGCGCTCCCTGGGCGTTAATGCAAATGCATTCACCAGCCGTTCGTTGCCTTTTGCCACTCCCGCAGTCGCCGTAATCAGGTTTGAAAAAAATAACCTATGAGCTTCCAAACGTTCCACATGGCTGCCCCTTCTCAACTCCGCGACCAGTTCCCCATTGTCACGTCAGGATGTACGTCATAGATCGTTTTCGGCTTTGCCTTGGCCATCGGTCAACTCCTAACAGCCGTTTCGTTCTTCACGAAAGCAGCGATGACAAAACCCGCCAGCACGAACCCCACAATTTGCGTGGTCATGTATCCGGCGATGTAGTTTCCCGGGAAGTCATACCAGATCCAATCTTCAACGTTGGTGCTAATCGCGGCAAGAACGCCGGCCACGGTCACGACACCCACTCGCGCGCTGTAATTTCGTCCGCTCGCGGCCCACCAGACAAGCCA
>DASQYT010000205.1:0-3382 GCA_035639075.1 Candidatus Elarobacter sp. | reverse complement strand
CGAGCAGTTGATCGCGGAATCCACCGGAAAAGCCGGCAAAGGCATCATTCCGGTGGATCGCGAGCGCCTTGCCAAGCCGGCCGCGTATGGCAACGATCGCGTCTTTGCTTACCTGCGGCTGGCATCAAAACCCAATAAGGCGCAGGATGCCGCGGTTGAGGCGCTTGAAAAAGTGGGTCATCCGGTCGTGCGTATCTCGCTGCCGAACATCTACAATCTCGGCCAGGAATTCTTTCGTTGGGAAATCGCCACTGCTGTCGCCGGCTCAATTATCGGAATCAACGCGTTTAATCAACCTGACGTCGAGGCCAGCAAAATCGAAACGCGCAAGCTCACCACCCAGTATGAAGCTACCGGAAGCCTGCCTCCGGAAGTGCCGTTTTTCGAAGCAAGCGGCATCAAGCTCTATGCCGACGAGAAAAACGTGGCCGCTGTGCACGGCCCGAACCTTGCTCACGTTCTGAGGGCCCATATTTTGCGGCTCGGCGTTGGTGATTATTTTGCCGTCCTCGGCTACATAACAATGAATGACCAAAATGAAAAAGCGCTGCAGGGCATGCGGCATGCGGTACGCGATAAGAAAAAAGTTGCAACGGTGCTCGGCTTCGGCCCACGATTCCTGCACTCCACGGGGCAGGCGTACAAAGGCGGGCCAAACAGCGGCGTCTTTCTGCAGATTACCTGCGATGATGCCAACGATCTCCCGGTACCGGGGCAGAAATACACTTTTGGTATCGTCAAAGCAGCTCAGGCCAGGGGCGATTTTGCCGTTCTCTCCGAACGTGGCCGTCGCGCCTTGCGCGCACATCTCGGAAAGAATCTGAAGGCAGGACTGGCCACTCTAACGAAGGCCGTGCAAAAAGCAATCGCATAGAACTGCAATCAACTTTTCTACTTCATGGAAGTTGTGAGGAGCGCGGACGATGCAACTCGGGATGATCGGGCTGGGAAGAATGGGCGCCAATATGGTCCGGCGCCTGCAAGAAAACGGCCACAAATGCGTCGTCTATGACCGCAGCGCGGATTCCGTCAAGCAATTAGAAGGTGAAGGTGCGTCCGGCTCGGCTTCGCTCGACGATTTTGTCAAGAAGCTCCAAAAGCCGCGGGCGGTATGGCTCATGGTTCCGGCGGCTGTGGTAGATTCCACGCTTCACGATCTGGTGAGCAAGCTCGAAAAGGATGACGTCGTCATCGACGGGGGTAATTCGTATTACATCGACGACATTCGACGGGCTAAGGAACTCTCTGCCAAAGGCATCCACTATTGCGATGTGGGAACGAGCGGCGGTGTCTGGGGCCTCGAGCGCGGCTATTGCCAGATGATCGGCGGCGAAACCGACGTGGTAAAGCACCTGGATCCGATTTTCAAAACGCTGGCGCCCGGCCGTGGCAACGTTCCCCGCACTCCCGGACGCGACAAAGTGGGCGGTACGGCCGAAGAGGGCTATCTCCACTGCGGTCCCTCCGGCGCCGGCCATTTCGTCAAGATGGTTCACAACGGCATCGAGTACGGTCTGATGGCAGCCTACGCAGAGGGCTTGAACATCCTTAAGCACGCCAACGCCGGCAAATCTCATCGCGAAGCTGATGCCGAGACTACCCCACTGCGCAATCCGGAGCACTATCAGTATGACTTAAATCTCGCGGACATCACGGAAGTCTGGCGCCGCGGCAGCGTTGTCGCGTCGTGGCTTCTCGACCTGACCGCCATCTCCCTTCTCGAACAGCCGACGCTCGAACGCTTTTCCGGCCGCGTTTCTGATTCCGGCGAAGGACGGTGGACCATTCTCGCGGCCATCGAGTCCACTGCGCCAGCGCCGGTACTGACGGCATCTCTGTTCCAAAGGTTCACGTCGCGCGGCGAAGATAATTTCGCGGCCAAAGTTCTGTCCGCCATGCGCTTTCAATTCGGCGGACACATCGAAAAAAAAACGGGGCACTAAGGATTTCGGCTGCCATCCGGCGGCCGAAGACAGGAAACCTCTCTCATGAGCCTGAACCATTCGGACATGAACCCCACGCCGTCCCCGTGTGTGATGGTCATTTTCGGCGCCACTGGCGATCTCACCAAGCGTAAGCTCATCCCCGCGCTCTGCAACCTCGCTCAGGACGATGTCCTGCCCAAACAGTTCGCAATCGTCGGCTTCGCCGGCAACGACTTTGACACCGCCAGCTTCCGCAAAATGCTGTCTGAAGAAATCCCCAAATTCGCCTCCGCGCCGCTCGATCCGAAGCTCTGGGGCTGGATGGTCGAGCGCATTTACTACGTCAAAGGAGATTTCCTGGAGGCGGAGACTTACAAGCGTCTGGAACAGCAAATCAACGAAGCTGACAAGAAACACAACGCTCTCGGCAATCGCTTTTTCTATCTGGCGGTCGCGCCCCGGTTTTTTTCCTCTATCGCGAAAATGCTGGCCCAGTGCTGTCTGTCAAAGGAGGAAATTGGGCACTGGGCGCGCGTGATTATCGAAAAGCCCTTTGGACACGATCTCGAATCCGCGAAGAAGCTCAATCAGGAATTGCAGCAGGTCCTGACCGAAAAACAGATCTACCGCATCGACCACTATCTCGGCAAAGAGACTGTGCAGAACGTCATGGTCTTCCGTTTTTCCAACAACATCATCGAGCCTCTGTGGAATCGCAATTACGTCGACCACGTCCAGATCACCGCCGCGGAAACCGTCGGCGTCGAGCATCGTGGCAGCTTTTATGAAACTGCAGGTGCGCTCCGCGACATGGTGCCGAATCATCTTTTTCAGCTCCTCACCATGACCGCCATGGAACCGCCGATTTCTTTCGATGCGGATGAAGTCCGCAACAAACAGGCGGAAGTGCTCCATGCCATTCAACCGCTCGATCCGGAAGAAGTTCTCACAAACATGGTTCGCGGCCAGTATGGCCCAGGCATGATCGACGGACAGCGCATCGTGGGCTATCGCAGTGAACCTGACGTGGCTCCTGGTTCAAATACGGAAACGTTCGTCGCCTTGAAACTATTGATCGACAACTGGCGCTGGGCCGGCGTGCCCTTCTACCTCCGCACCGGCAAACGCCTCGCGAAGCGCATGACGGAGATCGTCATCCAGTTCCGCCGCACGCCTTTCGTTCTTTTTCGCAACACCACGGTGAAGAATCTCGAAACCAACCGCTTGGTCATTCACATTCAGCCCGATGAAGGCATCTCTCTGAGCTTCGGCGCAAAAGTTCCCGGCTCCGTAATGAAGCTTGGTCTCGTGAACATGGACTTCGACTACTGCACCTATTTCGGCGCCGAACACAGCACCGGCTACGAGCGTCTCCTGCGCGATTGCATGGCCGGCGATGCCACGCTCTTTCAACGCGCAGACATGGTCGAAGCCGGCTGGAGCGTGATTCAGCCCAT
>DASQYT010000204.1:0-5724 GCA_035639075.1 Candidatus Elarobacter sp. | reverse complement strand
CGGTGCGCAGAAGGCCGCGGGCCATGAAGATCGCAAGTGGCTGGAAAAGGCTTACCAACTTGCCGTCAAGGATCACAGCCTGTGGGTTGCGGAACCTCACCTCGCGGGGTCCACTGGTCTCTCGCGTTATTTCGATTTTGGCGGCGGCCCCGCGCCCGAAAGCGTGAAGGACGAGACAGGTCACTATCGCGAAGTGGTTGCCTACATCCTGTCTCATCCGGAAGTAAACCAGAGCCTCGTCGTTAGAAAAGCGCCCGGGCAAACTGCCTCCTCAAGCGCCGGCTCGTACTCCCTTCAGGTTTGCGACGTTGCCCGCACGATGGCCAAAACGGATTGCACCGTCGCCGCAGACGTGGCGTTGAGCGCGGACTTCTTTAAGGGCGACCGCTCCATGCGCGAATCCGGCTATGACATTTCCTTTCGCTTTGGCCCGTACGGAGCCGGAACGCATCATTTTGCCCCGGTCTGCCTCAATAGCCTGCTTTATAAGTCCGAAAAAGATCTCGAAGAGCTCAGTAAGATTCTGGGCCGCACGGAAGATGCGGAACAGTGGCAGAAACGCGCCGAAGAGCGCAAGGGGGCAATCCAGAAATATCTTTGGAATGGCCAGCGCGGCTTGTTCGTGGACTATGACTTCGTGCATCAGGCGCAATCGTCCTACGATTATGTGACGACTTTTTTTCCACTATGGGCAGGTATCGCGACCACTGGGCAGGCGCAAGCGCTGATCAAGCATCTCCCCACGTTTGAGCAGCCTGGCGGACTGGTCATGAGCCCTCACGAAACGGGCGGCCAGTGGGACTTCCCGTACGCCTGGGCGCCTGATCAGCTGATTGCTGACGAAGGCTTGCGAAAATATGGATTCAACAAGGAAGCCGACCGCGTCTCCTACGAATTTCTCTCCACCGTGGCGGAAAATTTTCGGCGCGACGGAACCATTCGGGAAAAATACAACGCGGTCACGCGCTCGTCCGAAACCCAGGTGACCGCAGGCTACCACATGAACATTGTGGGCTTTGGCTGGACGAACGGAGTGTTCCTGGAGCTCCTGCACGAATTACCTGCGGAGATGGTACAGAAGCTCGCTGGCGAGCAGGGTAGCAGCGCGGCGGCTACGCATTAGGAGTAGTTGCCAGCGTGTGCTGGGAAAGCCGCTCCGGTGATTTTCCCAAGCGGTAAATACTCTGCTCAGGGTTTCGCGTCCTTCTGCACTTGCAACTGTTCCGATAATTTCAGTTCGCGCTCCGCTTCTTCCGTCCTGCCCAGTTCCCGGTAAGCCTGCCCAAGCAAATGATGCGGAATGGGGTTGTTGGGATCCATGGCCAGCGCGCGTTGCAAGGCGCGCACCGCAAGCCCGGTTTCGCCTTTTTTCTCCAGCACCTTGCCCATGAGGATGTACGGTCCCGTTGAAGTCGCATCCAGCCAAATGGATCGCTGCAGGAGTTTTTCTGCCTCCTCGTACTTTTGCTGTCGCGCATAAGCATCCGCTAGTTTGTAGTACACGGCAGCATCTCCCGGATTGAGCTCCAGTTCCTTCTGAAATTGTTCGGCAGCTTCCGGGAGGCGCGATTTGTAGAGATAGAGTTCGCCGAGCAGCAGGTGTACGCGCGGCAGTCTGGGATCAAGCTCCGCTGCCTTCTTCGCGTATTCCTCGGCGACGGGATCGTAATCTTGCCGAAGCAGCATGCGCGCCGTGAAGAGGTAACTCGCGGCCGAGTCCGTCGGCACGCCAAACATCTTTGCGAACGCCTTGCGCGCGCTGGCGTAATCCTTCGTCTGGATGTAGCAAATCCCCAGAATATAGGAAGCATCCACGTTCGCGCTGGAATACCACGTCTGCACCTTTTCCAGTGGACCAATGGCTTCCGCGGGCCGCCCAGCCAGGTAATACGATAGCCCCATCAGCTGAATCGCTTCGCTATCTCCCGGATCTTCCTCCAACGCCTTCTTGAAGCTCGCCACGGCTTTCAGAAAATCGCTCTTTTTGTAATAAGCGATGCCGATTGCGCGCACGATTCCGCGCCGCGCGGGCTCCGCTGCGGCAATGTTCTCAAGGAGTCGCAGCGCTTCGTCGTTTTTCCCCTGCTGCATCAGCCGCGTGGCTTGCTCCACGCTGGCGTCCCGCGTTGCCGAGGATGCACTGGGAGTTGAACCATCCTGCTTTGGCGCGGCCTGTTGCGCCTGCGATTCCGCGTGCAACACGACGCAGACGACAAGCGCGGCAGTTAGCAGGCGACCACGGATTGCGAGCAGCGTCATGCGGAAAATCCCGGCAGTACTTACGAAACGATTAGACCATAAAAAACGGGGAGCCTGTAAGGGCTCCCCGTCGGGGTGGTAAAGCGTCTTTTGTCTTTGTTAGAAAGAGAAACGCAGTCCAAACGTCAACAGCCGCATCGACGTGTTGTTTTCGATGTTGGTTATCCGTCCGGCATCGGTACCAGTGCAATCGATACACGTATTGCCCTGGGTGTAGTTGAAGCCCATGACTGGGTGGTTAAAGATGTTGTTGGCGTCCATGCGGAACTCCGCCTTGAAACGCTCTTTGATTGGGAAGTTCTTCGCGAGTGAGAGGTTCGACGTAAATAGATGCGGTCCGCGGAACGAGTCAAACCCGATGTTGCCGAGAGTACCAGCCGCCGGCCGGGAGAAACCCGGTCCCGTGGCCCCGTTGGTCGCCAATTCTGGAATCGGTGTGAACCAAGTCAGGAACCCGCTGGAGTCTCTCTTCACACCGAGAGGGAACGAGCCGGAGGCCCGATTGGGGCGGCAGACGTTGCTGACATCCTCGTCCGAGCCGCAGTCTTTGTAGCTTGGAGTCCACGGCAGACCCCCGCTCCAATCGGTGATGCTGGTCAGTCTCCATCCGCCGATGACATAGTCCGTCAGGGTGTTGGTTCCGCTCATGTACTTCTTGCCCTTGCCGAACGGCAACTCGTACAAAATGTTTGTTATCCACGCGTGATTGCGGTTGATGTTCATGGGGCCATAAGCAATCTTCGGATCAATGGCGAAATAGTCGCTGTTATAGAATCTCGCCATGGACCAGGTGTAGTGAGAAACGAACTGAAGTCCCTGCGAGATTCGCTTTTCCACTTTGATCTGCAACGCGTTGTACTTGCTGCTTGCATCCATACCAAAGTAGTTGTTCATGTCCGACGAGCAGCAAGTCAGCTGATCCGCCACCGGAACATTAGCTAGGCCACAGACACCCTGTGAGACAGAGCAATCGGGATAGACAAAGTGGTTGAAGAAGGGACGCCGGCTGTCTGGAGCTGCGGCCGTGCCATAACCGACGATGCTTCTCGGATTCTCGTTGTACGCAGGCCCGTCACCAGCGAATCCGTGCGTCCCCTTATTTCCAACGTACGAAACCTCCACGGTCATTGTGGACGTCAACTGGTGTTCGACCGTGGCATTCCACATATCGATAGCAGCTGGACGTTGCACCGTCGGACGAATCCGCGGATCCACGCTGTTTGTCGGTCCCCGCAACGGAATCGTGCCATTCGCATTAGGCGTCGGGTAGACGACCACCGGGGGCGCATTGGGCAGACCTAGCAGAGGCTGATTCGTAGTGTTAAGTGTATACACAGGGAAGTTGTCATTGATGGCTGCAGGATTCACGTCATGCGCGCGTATATCTTGGTGGACAAGAACCGGGAGGTTCTGCGTCACAGCATGGCCGAAGTTCGAGCCGAATACGCCGATATCGAAGCTGCGGCCATAACCAATGCGTACGACAGTTTTTGGCCTCAGCTGATACGCGATGCCCAGTCGCGGCCCGAATGCGCCGACATAGTTACGAACGTTGCCGTTTAGGCCCCACGGTCCGAAACCGCCCACTCGGATGGCTCCCTCCCGATCGATGTTAGCAAAACCTCCGTTACCTTTGGCGTTCACGGATTCAGGGAAATAGTCCTCCCACCGGATGCCGTAGGTGACCGTCAATTTGTTGCTCATTCGGAATTGGTCCTGGGCATAGAGGAAGAAGCGCTTCTGGCTCTCTGCGGCAGTTTGGCTCACGCTGGCAAAGCGCTCGAAGTGGGAAACATCACCCAGAAGGAACGAAGCTATATCCAAGCCGCCCTCTTGGTTGAAACAAGGAGGCGTTGTGCACTGTGGCCCTGCGACACTTGTTCCGAGCCTATTCGCAGTCTCGTTGTGATTGAAGGAGAGTTGCCCGGCTCGATTGGCGTCGCTCGGGAAGCGGAAGTTATGCGCGAAGCGAAGGTCCGCGCCAAACTTCATAGCATGATTGCCGCTAATCTTGGTCCAGTTGTTCACGAACTGATATTGGTGCTCGTCTTCGATCAACGGGCAGTTGCAGCGTGAAGGATCCAAGCCATCGCCGAAATCAGTCAACGTGCCGTCGTTGAGGACGAAAACGGGAAGGCCATACGTGGATGGGGTCCCATCGATGTTCAGCCCGTTCAGCCCTAACGCCGTCGCGGCTTGGACATTAGCGTCCGGCTTGATCGAATGCGGATTGTATTTGAACCAGCCGAACCGGAAGTCCGTCAGCAGCGTGGTGCTGATCGCCTTGTCGAATCCCGCCGCCAAACTGTGATTGTGGATGTTGGAGCTGCCGCTCAACCCGCCGATTCCTCCTCCTTGGCCACCAAGCCCGATACCCAAGGCGGGCGATCCCGTGAGGCTATAGTAGGCCCGCGTATAGCGGCCAAAGATGTGCAAGTTTCCGGGGGCCTGATAATCGCCCCGCCCATCAAAGGAATTCCCGTGGAACGGTCCTGAGCCTGAAACCAAAAAGTTATTCCTCTGGTCGCTGGTTGTCGGCTGGGGAAAGAGTGACAGGATTTTGACTGCCACCGGAGAGAGAGCCGCCACGGGAATCATGTTGTTCGGAAACGGAGCGCGACACGAGCCGTCCGGATGTGGTGCCGAGGTTGCCGCTAGGCAGCTGGGATCGGCAAGATTTTGGACGTAACTGTTGGGGTTATAGAGCTTGCCGTCACCACCTATCAATGAGTTGTAGACGCTTAGATCACACAGGCCTGAGGATGCAGTGCAGGTGCTAAGAACCGTGGACATTGGAGTGGTAACGTGATTGGTGTAGCCATTCGCCTGCCTAGTTCCTTGATAATCGGCAAAGTAGAACAATTTATTCTTGATGACCGCCCCGCCGACGGAACCGCCAAATTGATTCCACTTCGAACTGGGCAGTGTAGGGGACGCGTCGAACGGGTTCCGCGCCTGTGTGGCGTCGGAGTTCCGGAACCAGAAAGCGCTACCATGGATGTCGTTGGTACCGGACTTGGTTGACGCCACCATGAGGCCCGCGATGGACTTGCCGAATTCGGCGTCATAATTCATCAGCGTAATCTTCGCTTCTTCCACTGAGTCCAAGTTCGGGTTGATCACGATGATGCCAAGGATCGGGTCTTGATTGTCCGTTCCATCCAGTTCATAGCCCGTTCCGCTGAAGTGCTGGCCCTGGACGAAAGTCTGCTGCGACCCCTGCGGGTTCTCCGTGGCTGCGTGGCTCCAACCTATCTGCTGTGTTCCGGGCGCGGAGAGCAACAGCGACTGAAAGTTGCGGTTTACAAGCGGAAGTTTCTCAACGTAATCCGAGCTAAAATCGAGCGAAACATCAGCACGGTCGGTCTTGAGCTGAGGCACTTCGCCGGTGACTTCGACCGTTTGCGTGACTTCGCCGACCTGCAATTGCGGATCGACGCGCGTCGCCGTATCCACCTGCACCAG
>DASQYT010000203.1:0-4238 GCA_035639075.1 Candidatus Elarobacter sp. | reverse complement strand
CTGGCCCTTGAACTCCGCGTCGAACAGGACGGGCGTTTCGACGGCGTCCCAGTCGTGAACGTCGTGTGGCGAAGGCTGAAAATACCAAGCCAGCTTCCCGGTGTCAGGATTCAGGGCCACTATGGAACAAGTGTAGAGATTGTCGCCGGGGCGCCCCTCGCCTACGAGCACCGGATTGGGATTGCCCGTGCCCCAATAGAGCAGATTCAGCTCAGGATCGTACGTGCCGGTCATCCACGTCATGCCACCACCGTGGAGGAGAGCGTCGGGGTCTTTGGGCCATGTTTCGGAACCCGGTTGTCCCGGGTCTGGCTCGGTGTACCAGCGCCATTGAACGGCTCCGGTTTCCGGATCCCGCGACTCGAGGAAACCGCGAACATCGGTAACATCCCCCGAGACGCCCACGATAACGTGATCGCCTATGACCAGCGGCGCCATCGTCGCAAAGTAGCCGAGTTTCAAATCGGCGAGCTCGACGTTCCAGCGAACCGTGCCGTCCTTCGCGTCGAGACAGACCAAGTGCGCGTCAGGCGTGGTAAAGTACAGCCAATTCTTGTACATGCCCAATCCGCGATTGCCAATGTGGTCGCCTTCGGAAACACGCTGGTAATGCCAGATTTCTCGCCCGTAGCGCGCATCCACGGCCCAAACGTTGTCGGGCACCGTGAAGTAGAGAACGCCGTTCACTTCCAGAGGCGTAGATTTGATGGTGGACAAATGAGGCTGGAAGATCCAGGCGAGCGTAAGCAAGCCGATGTTTCCAGCATTGATCTGGTCGAGCGTGCTGAAGCGACGGCCCGAATAATCCCCGTTATAGGTCGGCCAGGTATCGGTTGCGGGCTTGAGCAGAGCCGCTGCGTCGAGCCCTTGCGCAGTGAGCGACGGTACATACCGTCCCAGTGCAAGCAGCAAGAAGACTACAATCATTGCTCGCAGGCGCAAAGAAGGGGCCGTCTTATTCTGAAAACGATTCTGGCAAGAGCGCCTGCACTCGATCATTCGACGCAGCAGTTGAGAAAGCATTTTGACTCCCATCTCCGGATTCTGTGGCTTCGCCATTCCCTATTTCAGGCTTTCCAGATACGCAAAGACGTTGTGAACATCCGCCTGCGTGAGCTTATCGAGCAATTCGCGATGCGCGGCCAAGGGATCCTGCAGTTCGACCTTCACGCGATCGCGCGAGAATGACCGGTACCAGCCGGAGTCATCACGCAGTGCAATCACAAAATCATCCGCGTGCACCACTGGACCCTTGATTTGCTCGCCGGAGGGCAGCGTCACTATCGCGATGGTGTGCTTGCCACGGGGATAAAGCATGCGGGCTTCAAGATCGATGGGAGAGTACTTGGCAGCGATGGCGGCGAGATCACCCGTAGGCGAATGACAGTTTTTGCAGCCACCGGCTCCATTGAAATAAGTTTTTCCGGCGTCCCGGTCACCGGTGAGCAGCTTCTCGATGGGATACTCACTTGGGACTCGCGCCGATCTTAATGCTTCCTCCGCGCGCGCGTGCAGATACGCGGCGATGTCGAGCACCTGCTGATCGGTCAGGGGCATCGGCGGCATGCCTTTGTCGGGTCGGCCGAGACGAATGACTTCGCCAATCTTGTCGCCCTTCACGTCATGCGCCACAAGCGGCGAGCGAACCAGGTCAGGTCCCCGAGCGCCCGTGGCATCAGCGCCATGGCAGAATCCACAGGATTGCTGGAACTGTTTGTGTCCGCGCTCCAAGGCGGGGTCCTGAGAGGTAGCTTGCGGCCGCGCAGCGGAATTCCTTAGACCAAAGAAAAGAAAGATCGACGCGCAAAGAATTGCGCCTTTGGGAAGTCGTCCGCGCCGTGCAATCCGGTTCTTACGCATCTTCACTCCTCATTCTTCTGGTTCCCAGACATGCCCGGCGCATTTTCTCACGCAACGGCCAACCACTCAAACCTAAACCGTGGAGCAATTCCCTTGCACCTGATCCTTGAAACAAGAAATATCTCGTTTGAACCGGGAATCGCAAAGAGTTGGGAGATCACACTGTCTGTCCAGTAAAGGCAAATCGAAAGGACTACCTTTCGAGCGCAGCGCGGTCCCAATTGCCAAGCGCTGCCGCGGCTTCGTAGGTACTTTGGCAAAATTCGAGTAACGAGGCCGTGGGTGACTCGGCCTTGCGCACATCGTCGTACATCAGCAGGAATTCGCCGAGCTGCCGGTCGTAAAATGCGGCATTCGGACGGACACGCTTGTCTTTGAATCCCTGCGGCTCGGGAGCCGCGTACGAATAGAAGGCCGCACCCTCGACGCTTCCGCCGCCAGGCCAAAATCCAACACTGCTCACTTCGTGCGAATAGGCTTCTCGAGTCATAGCGTCGGCGCCGGGCCGCTCCGGCGCGCGGCGTCCTGAAAACCGTGTCACGGCAAGATCGAAACTTCCCCAGAAGAAGTGAACAGGACTGGACTTGCCTACGAAACTCGCCCTGAAGTGGTTAAAAACCGTGTCCACGGATAACAGTATCCGCCAGAGCTTCTCGACCGACGCGCGGTCGTACGAAGCGTGCACGCGATCCTGATCAAAGGCAATCGGATTGGGTATTTCGACCGGCATCCTCCAGATTTTGGCTTCAATTTCGGCCGACCGAAGCAATTCCATGAATTGCGCGTAGAACTCGGCGACTGAGCGTGGCTCCAATGGGAGTGTCTTCACCAATCCGTCATTCGTCTCCAGCACAAGCTGATGCCGTATGAAGTCAAACCTTAGCTCGAACGCTCTCCTGCCATAGGGAATGCGAGTTGTCGTCAGACCGCGAGCCGTTACGTACAACGGAACATTCCACCAGTGGTTCACAAGCGGCGTCAGACGCAGCCGGACCTTGCCGACGATTTGCGTCCACAGTTGCAGCGTCGCGTAGGTTTCTTTCCATGAATCAAGCGGAAGAGCGGGCCAGCATTCCGGCTGATCGGTGGCGTGAACCATGGTCACCTCATCGATGTTGCAGTCGCGATTTGCCCAGTGGTCACAGTAAGACGGTGCTGAAGGAGTGGGGTCGATGAGCCGGAGTTGCTCCGGCTGGCATGGAGGGTACCAACAATCCTCCACAGATAATCTCGCCTGCTCAGACAGCGTGGGCCGCTTCCCCAGGGAAGCGCTTGGCTGCGAAAACGCCAAGCACAATAAAAATCAACATCACTACCACCTGCGTTCCGAGGAACGGCGGTTCTGATTGCGTGGGTGCCAGGGCTTTGAGCGCGGGAACCTTCATGAAAAGCTGGGCAACCAAAACGAAAACGTTCAGATAAAGAGCGATGACCGCGCCGATGACGTACGTGCGTCGCCACGGACCTGCCAGATGAAAAACGTAGAGGGCCGGAATCGTCACCACTAAAACGACCAGGGAGACGATGCCAACGGCGTGCGAAGGCAAGAATTTATGGAACGGAAAAAGGAATCCAGTCAGGCTCGTCAAAACCGTGGTCGTTAAAAAAAGTCCGGTCCAGCCGTTGCTCCGTTTCGCGCTCAAAAATCCGGCCATAACGACGAATCCCGACAGGATTCCCGCCAAGCTCAACACGACATGAAAGAGAGTAAACGCACTTAAGATCATAGCGTTCTCCTTTTCTCGGCTTTGCTGGTTCCCCGGACTAGTAAATCGACGACCCGCCTCGAATGGAACGAACAGCCTGTCCATTCTCAAACGCGGGTCGCTTAAAGGCTGGCGCAATCCTAAATCACGCCGCCGCTGTAGTCGCTGCACCTTTCAGGAACCTCAGTAAGTCGGCGTTAATCGTGTCGGCCTCCGTCGTGGGCATGCCGTGCGGAAAGCCCTTGTAGGTCTTCAACGTGCTATTCCTCAGCAACTTTGCCGACAGGGGCGCAGAATCGGCATAAGGCACGATCTGGTCGTCATCGCCATGCATCACCAGGACCGGCACAGTGATCTTCTTCAGGTCTTCCGTGAAGTCTGTCTGGGAGAACGCGACGATGCCGTCATAGTGCGCCTTGGCGCCTCCCATCATGCCCTGACGCCACCAATTCCAGATCACCGCCTGAGAGGGGTTCGCACCAGGCCGGTTGTAGCCATAGAACGGTCCAGCCGGCAAATCGTAATAGAACTGGGCTCGGTTGGCAGCGAGCTGCGCCTGAAGCCCGTCGAACACCTCCTTCGGCAGCCCGCCCGGATTGGCCGCCGTCTTCACCATCAACGGCGGCACCGCGCTGATGATCACCGCCTTTGCCACCCGGCTTTCGCCGTGCC
>DASQYT010000202.1:0-8016 GCA_035639075.1 Candidatus Elarobacter sp. | reverse complement strand
AAGGGTATGCTCCTTCGTCGCGCCTTGCTCAGGCCGAAAATCAGCTGCAACGCGGGCCATCCCAGTATTTCAACAGTCTCCTAAGCGTCCTCGCCTCCGGGTTGCGCCGCTTTTTAGCCTTTCCGGCGTTGCTCGTCGATTATCCCGCCACTGCGGGACGGGTATGCGCATTCCTCGCGCCTTGGAAAGACGAAAAATCGGAAGCAACGCGGCACGGCTGGGTATTTCAACAGGCTCCTAAAGCGGTTAAATAAAACTGTGGCCGCTGTAGCCACGGCCCTGTGGGCCGTCTTCCCTGTGTGAAAAGCAACACCGAGGTGGACCGGCCATAGGCCGGTGGCTACAACATTTATGAAATTGCTCTAGGCGGCAACGAAAGTTCAACTCCGAAAGGTCAAGACATCGCTGCCCGCTCGTTAGGTTCCTTTGCTTTTCGACGTTTCACGCGGAGCGCTTTAGGAGTCTGATGAGTCCTCGCATCGCTTTTGGGAGATCAAGAGCTTTAGAGCGATTTAAGACAACCTGTAGCAGCTCGAAGCGCCGTAGGCGCGATAGATATTAGCCCCGGGCGTGAGCCCGGGGGAAATGGCTCCAAACCAATCAGCCCCGGCAGGGGCGACAGAATACGTCGAAGCGCGTCGTCATTCCTTCCGCCCCTCCCGGGGCTAGTTCGAATTAATCGAGAAACCCCGGGCTTGCGCCCGGGGCTACATTCTTCCGCGCGGGTACACCATAATTTAAATCGCTTTAGCGAAAGGGAGCGGCGTGATAGGAATCTCGCGTGCGCGTTCAAGTTCACGCATTACGCGGATGCGTTGTGGAGTGCGGCGGGGCCCCGCCGCTTTTAGGAAGCCCGTTAGTCGACAATTGGCACGAAGTCGTCGGTAACGCTCAACGCGTCGGTTTTAAATCTGTAAATCGATCGCACCAATGCCGGGGACGCCACGCTTTCAAACCATCTTGCTGAACACCATCGATACTGGTTCGCGACTGGTGCCAGTCCATGCTTTACCGCGTTTTGGTGCACATAGTTCAACCGTGCCAGGTACGATTTCTGATAAGTAAGCCTCGTATCTCAAAAGTTATGCCAGACCTTTCGTCCCGGAGTCTTCTCCAGTTTGTTGATCCAGCCAGCTGTCGGCGTGTGAATTACGCCTAACATTTGGGACAGGCTGCTTGCGTTTCCTGAATCGCTTCGGGAATGGGCGATAAAGTGATAGTGATTCGAAAACACAGCCCAAGCTTCAAGGTCCCAGCGGAAATCGCGCGGCAGTGAGAAGACCGCGCTCCAAAACGGTGAGACGCTGCGACGTGCGAAAATCCTCGTCCTCGTCGTCGTCCTCGTCCTCCTCCTCGATTAGGCGTGTTCTTTCGATTACGAGGACGACGACGAGGAGGAGGACGATTTGGCGTGCTTCGTCATTTGTTTCATCCGTATCATCCGCGAATCGAGCTGATGAGAACAGCGAGATAGAAGGTAAAGCCGCGAAGGGTAGCGGCAAGCGAGTTGGGAAAGGAGCGAGTTTCAGCGGAGCTGCTGGGAGCAGCGACACAGAAGGTAAAGCCGCGAAGGGTAGCGGCGAGCGAGTTGGGAAAGGAGCGAGTTTCAAATCCGTGGTTCAAATCTTTAGTAAAGAAAAATTGTTAAGAAAAATGTCTTGACACTTTTGGCGTTCTTTTCTACAACGGGCGCTCCACATCTACAGAACCTCCAACTTCTCCTATGAAAAAACAAACTAATCCAAACATAAAAGCTCATCTTATTCGAAGCGCGTTTTACGTGCTTCTGTTGCTGGCGGTCTGCGTGATTCCATTCGCGCTAGGCCAGCGAAATATCGGCAGGCACGCCCCAACCTTGAAAACTTCCAGGGCCGGCAGCAAAGCCGTGCGCCCGCAACCGCCACAAGGGACCTGCCCATTCCCGTGGTCCTTCGTGGCGAGCATGCCGCTTGACTTCTATGGCGCGGGAGGCGCTTCTGATGGCACATCCTTTTATGCTGCCGGCGGCTACACTTTTGAGACCTTCGACAGTCTGGATACCCTGTATCGTTACGACCCAGTCGGTGACAGCTGGACTCAGCTGACGTCAATGCCGCAGAAAGCAATCATGCCTACCGCGGTCTATTACCCGCCTACCAATAAGATTTACGTGTTTGGCGGTGAAGACGGCAATACCGGCGACAATTTTGATATCACCCGGATTTACGATATCGCCACCGACACGTGGACCACGGGCACGCCCATGCCGGGCGTGATTAGCTTTGCGGCAGGCGGCTATGTCCCAGGCAATGGCAAGATTTATATCGTCAGCGGGTATAACACGGGTACCGTCGATAGCGCCCAGCCTAACACTTGGGAATACGATCCGGTGACAGACACTTGGAATGATCTCACCGCGACCGTGCCGTTTCCGCATCCGGCTGGCGGCTTCGCCTTTGGCGTGATCAACGACAAGCTGTACATCTCTGGCGGGCGCGACGCTGCCAATGCAGACATTAATTTCACTTGGGAATTTGATCCCGCAATCCCCGCCTACACAGCAAAGGCCGACATGCCTGGCGGTCAGCCTAATGTTCGAGGTAGCGCTGTAGCGGTGGGCGCGCTTTTCGCATTCGGCGGCGGCAACCCCTTCCTGGCCCCTGAAAATGTTGCGACGAGGACCGCGTCTGCTGCGGGCCCGGCTCCTGGCTCGGCTAAGGCTGCACATCGCTCGACCGAAGCTGCCTCTGCCTTGGCCAAGACTGCGCCTGCCAGGAACTTTGACCCGGCGGCCATTAAGCGCAACCCCTTGCTCCCAACCACTACTGGCCGCACCGACGTGTACGACCCGTCCACGGATACATGGACGCGCTCTGCGGATTTGGAAACAATTCGCTCGTTTGTATTCGGCGCATACATCTCCAACAGCGACGAGATCATCGCAGCCGGGGGTTTTGATGGCAACTTCACTACAGCGGTCGCGGAGGTGTTGACCCCTTGTATCCCGCCTCCCCCAACGCCATGTCCCTCGACGCCGACCCCGACCCCGACAGGGTGTGGCCTGACGGTTGGCTCCGGGCTAACTATTGGTTTCGGCCCGAACAACTATTTCCAGATCGCCCTCAACACGGTTAACTATACCTTTCAGGTAAGTGAGCCAGCAACCAATGACTTCGCCCTATTCGAGACGCACGATCCGTGGGGCTTTACCGTGATCAAGGATGCTATCACCGCTGCTGGGCACACTTACACCGAGTTTACGCCGGCAGACTTGGCTGGGTTTGACTTCAGCCAATATCGTGTGGTCATTCTCAACTGGGACGACACATTCCTGACTGACTTCGGCGGAAACGCAGCTTGCGGCGGCGGCGGCGCCTACATTGCTGCCCTTCCCGCGTTGGAAGCTTATGCTGCCGCAGGCGGCATAGTGTGGGTGCAAGGCGGCATCCAGGGCAATTTCGGTGACTGCTTCCCACTACCGTTTGGCGGCCAGGCGTGTATCGACTTTAGTTCCACCGACCCGATCCTCGAACAATGCAACCCGATGATGATCGGCGTAGAGAACCCCATCGAGGGCAACTTTGCCAGTCACACCTCGCAAACGGACCTGCCAGCTGCCTCGAACGTCGTGGTTATAAACGGCTCCGACAGTAACTCGGTGGTCTACGAGCTGGCGTGTGCAACGCCTCAGCCAACGCCCACGCCCACACCGGTAACTTGCAATAGCGGGTTAATCCACAACGGAGGATTCGAGAGCGGTAACTTAACCAGTTGGACCGTTGACGGCACCATGCCCGATCCGGTAGCCACAAACGCCCTTGCGCACAGCGGCAGATTCTCCGCATTGGTGGGCGGCAACGTAGCGGCGTTGCAATTTTGCGGCTTCGGGACCGAGCCAACCGGGGATAGCTCGTTCTATCAGCTGTTCGGGCCGGTGCCTGCCGGGGCTACGCTAAGCTTCTGGCACTGGGACTGCACTACCGACGTCATCGATTTCGACTGGCAGGATGCTTACATCACCGATGCTGACGGCAACATTTTGCTAACCATCTACCATCAGGCTTCCAATAACCAATGTTGGATTCATGAGACGGTGGACCTTACCCCGTGGGTAGGCCTGACCATCGGCGTCAAGTTCCTGGCGCATCAGGATGGCTTCGGCGACCTCACCACCATGCTTGTGGACGAGGTGCAGGTAGATGTGCCGGGCCCCTGCGCGACCGCCACGCCGAGACCTACACCGACACCCAGAGGGCAGCCGACCCCGCATCGTCGGCCGTGATGGGCAAGTTAGTAGGTTGAAAGGTTAAAGAGTTACAAAGGAAGTGAAGCGGGAACTCGCGAGGCAACTCGCGAGTTCCTTGCTTTATAGGGCGAGCGCTGCGAAATTTCGCGCGCAGCGCTGGACTCGCGAAAGCTTTCGGAGTTCGGAGTGCGATGAGTCCTCGCATCGCTTTAGGAGATTAAAAGCTTTAGCGAAAGGGAGCGGCGTGATTGGAAATTGCTATGCAGGAGAGTTGGCCGCATACGCCACCACACTATTTTACACCTCATGGCACTTACATCATTACGGCTGCAACGCCGCATCGGAAACGGCTTTTGATTCCGGGGCAAAACTGGACCTCATGCGTGACACCACAAACCGCTTCTGAAATTTAGCTGCTGCACTTTTTTTAACCTACGAAACACACGAAATGACACGAAAAGAAGAAATAATGGAACTGATAGGATGAGAGCTACGCCATTATTGGCGCCTGCTTTGAAGTCTATAAGGACAAAGGCTGCGGTTTCCACGAGCCGGTTTATCACGAGTGTCTCGAAATCGAGTTGGAATTCCAAGGGATTCCATTTCTCTCAAAGCCGCCGCAAACATTGCGATACCGCGGTCGCACTTTGGTCCAAACATTTAATCCAGATTTCATTTGTGACGACAAGATCATCCTTGAGATCAAAGCGGCCTCCGAATTAATGGACGAACATCGCGCGCAGGTTCTGAACTACCTCGCCGCGACAGGCTGCAAGCTCGGCCTGCTCGTGAACTTTGGCCATTATCCGAGAATGGATACGAGCGTCTGTTGCCCAGGAAACATGAACCTGTCGATCTTCGCCTCTGAAATTTTGCTGTCTTTTCGTGTGTTTCGTGGGCAAATGGATTGCTAAGCTGTTCATCCTTCGCCAATGGTAGTGCTCGGCGGCTTCGTTTGAAAGCAATGCACGGCCCAGCTTTGTGAAATCGGTGTATTCATTTAAGACCCATCAGATCAACGTCCCGGATAATTTCTGAATGGTAAGTTGTCCGCAGGGCGACTGCGAAAAGCGACGCGAGGACGCCCGCACATGGCGGGCCGGCTGTGCGCACTCCGAAAGCTTGGCTAAATGAAATGAGTGTATCCTCGCCTGATTTCGCGCGGAGTTTCGCTATTCCTTCGTTATTCGACATTCGTGCTTCGTCATTCTGATCATCCGTACCTGCCGCGTAATCTGCGGTTCAAGATGAGCATGAGCACGAGCAAGAGCACGAGTAGGAAATATGAGTACGGGTTCGTCGCACGTTGGAACTGCATTGGAATTATTCGTGTCTATTCGTGGTTTAAAACAAAAGGTCCGAGAAAATGTTGACACGGCAGTGCGCTTTGTTCTAAAAGCGTTGTCTTAATTGGATGTCAGCCAGCTTGGCTGACTCGGCCGACAGGCTGCCAGCCTGCCGCGGGATGGATTCGCGGTGGCGAACCTGGCGAACCGCCGTGGGGCAGGCTGGCAGCCCGCCCGCCGAGTCAGGCTAGCAGCCTGACATCCGCAACCGGCAATTCTTATGATGACAAATTCACATCGCACACTCACGACGTTGCCATGGCGGCGTATTTGTTGTTCACTGTTCCTTGTCGCAGCCGTTGCAGCGCTCGTTGCTGCTGTCACTTCTTCCGACGCTGTCGGCCAGCGCGTTGGCGGCAACGTAGTCAACATCGCGAACAAGATCGCGCCATGGGTGGTCGAGCACACCGCCTACGGACAGCAGGCCGAGTTTTTTGTCGTCCTAGCCGATCGAGCCGACCTGAGCCCGGCCGCGAATTTGCCAACCAAGACCGAAAAGGGCCGTTTCGTGTATCAAACCCTCTGGGACAAGGCCCAGAACACGCAGGGGCCAATCCTGCAATGGCTGCGCGAACGCAACATCGAGCATCAATCTTTCTATATCGTGAATTCAATCTTGGTGAAAGGCACGCGCGAGATCGCGGCGGCGCTCGCTGCCCGCCCGGACGTAGCACGCGTAGAGGGCAACCCGCACATTCACAATGACCTTCCTCAACCCGGTCCGGTTGATGAATTACCCCTGCAGCCTGGCGCCCCGAAGACGATCGAGCCGGGTATTGTTTACACGCATGCGCCAGATGTCTGGGCCCTCGGGTTCAAGGGGGAAACCATCGTCGTTGCCAGTGCGGACACTGGTGTTCGCTGGACGCATAACGCGCTCAAGCCGCACTACCGTGGCTGGGACGGAGTCAACGCCAATCACAATCTTAACTGGCACGACTCCATCCATGACAGTGTAGGCAATCCTTGCGGGAACGATTCGCAGCAACCTTGTGATGATTTCTTCCACGGTTCGCACACAACTGGCACAGCGATCGGTGACGATGGCGGCACCAATCAGATTGGAATGGCGCCCGGTGCAAAATGGATCGCCTGCCGTAACATGGACCAGGGCACCGGCACGCCGGCGAGGTACATCGAGTGCATGGAATTTTTCCTTGCGCCTTACCCACTCAACTGCACGCCCGCCGAAGGCGATCCGACCAAAGCGCCTGACATTACCATCAACTCCTGGGGTTGCCCGGTCTCGGAGGGTTGCGTTGTCGGCGACGAGTTGCAAGCTGCTGTTGAAGCTCAAGAAGCTGCTGGTATCCAGATGGTGGTTGCAGCGGGTAACTCCGGCTCTGGCTGTTCAACCGTGTCCGACCCGCCGTCATTTTACGAGGCATCTTATACAGTAGGGGCACTAAACACAGGCACCGATACGATCGCCAGCTTTAGCAGCCGTGGTCCGGTCACGAGAGATGGAAGCGGCCGTACTAAGCCTGATATTACTGCTCCGGGCACTAACACGCGCTCGGCTAACGGCAGTCCTCTTAACGGCTGCGATAGTTGTTACACCACTGCCAGCGGCACATCCATGGCTACCCCCCACATTGCCGGTGCGATGGCGCTGTTGTGGTCGGCCCATCCTGAGCTGCAGAACCAGATCCAGCCAAGTCGGGACGCCTTGGATAACTCGGCGCATTTCATCGACAACCTGGGCGCATGCGGCTCGGCAGGTCCGCCGAACAACGTGTATGGCTGGGGGCGGGTAAATATTGCGACGGCTGTAGGGACGCCGGCACCAACCCCAACTGTTTCGCCGACTCCTGTGTCGAGCGCTACTCCCTGCGGACCGGGGATCCCAACACCGACGCCTACGGCTACGGCGACAGCTACTGCCACGCCGACGGCTACAGCGACAGCCACACCAACTGCGACGCCGACAGCTACGCCAAGGGTAATGCCAAGGCCTCATCCGACTCCGCATCCGCGCCCTAGGCCCTGATTCCCCAGTGATTGGTGGATAGTGACTAGTGAGAAGTGGTGGGCCTGCCCGCCGTAGCCGCCTACTCCGCTGAAGCGGCTGCGAAGGCTGGATCGGTGGAGGCGGGTGATCGGTGATCAGTTGTCGCCCCGAAAGCTTTCGGGGTGACCCCGGCTGCGCTCGAATTTCTTTCTAACAGAAGGAAACGAAGGTAACGAAGATTTTCTTTCTTAAATCTGTCGATCTTCGCCTCCGAAATTTTGGTGTCTTTTCGTGTGTTTCGTGGGCAAAGGAATTTCTAAGCTGGCCAGCGTGATTCGTTACGGCGTTACATCGGATTCACGATTTAACGATTCAACGATTTGACGTGGCGAAGCCATTTCGAATTTTTAACAGTTGCGTCTGGTGGAGCAGGCCGCCAAGTTTCGAATTGGGGATTTGGAAATTCTAACCGGGAGTACGATCATGAGCACGAG
>DASQYT010000201.1:0-4178 GCA_035639075.1 Candidatus Elarobacter sp. | reverse complement strand
CTGCCGGTCTGGGCCGGCGTGATTCCATTGGCTCTCACGCCGGGCGCGCCGATCCGCGACGAAAAGTGCGACGCCGCCATTCCCACGCCCGCGTATGCAGCGCATTACCAGAGGTGAGCCAAGAGCGAATTCACTCCCGCTAGAAACTTCATTTCGCACCTGAGAGTTTCTGGGCGGCGGAAGTAATCAGCGCCGCTTCATCCTGCAAAACGCGTGCGACAACAATAATTGCTTCATCAGCCTGCTGCCATTTTTTTAGCTCGATGGCTTCGCGCACCGCGGGCACCGTCTTGACACCGTAACCAGTGTAAAAACCCGGCGCATAGAGCTGGTGCTTGAACCAGGGACGATTGGGCAGTCCCTCGGCATTGGTGAGTTTGCGCTCGCTCTCGATGAGCATTTTGTTGACTTCGGCGAGCGGAGCGGAGCCCAGCGCCGCGCCGCCATTGGCGTTCGCATGTTCCAACGCTTTGCGATACTCCGCCGCGCTGCGAGAAAGCGCATCCACAGCATTCTCCATGGGCGCGAAATTGAGATGCGGAGGAACGGTTTCGACCGTTGGCGGAACCAGAGGGCGCTTGGGGTCGTCCGTGGCTTTGAAAACGCCTTCTTCAATTTCGCGATTGCGTTCGCGAACGTCGTCCTGCATTTTTTGCGAAAGAGCCTTCAATTCCTTCAAGTAAGTCTGCACGGTGTCAGCAAAATCTGCGAACTCGAACGGAAGCAGATCCGCGTCCGCCAACCGCATGATTGCGGTGCCGGCGGTCTGCGCGAGCGCGCGCCCATAAACAAAGTCCGTGTCGCTGAAGTGGGTGAACCAGTAGAAATCGTCGTAGATAGAATGGTAGATGCCACCTTGGTCTTCACCGCCGAACCCGATGTTGAGCGCGGCGACACCGTCATGCTGCAGGAATGCGGTGTAATCCGAACCGGAACCCAGCGCGGGAATGCGGAGATCGGAGCGCTTGCGAATTTCCTCACGCTGCTCCGAGGTTTTGGCATCGGCAATTTCCCGGAGTTGCTGGCGCTTCCACGCACTTAATTTTGTTTCCGGATCGGAAATCTCGCGCGCGATATCGTTGCTGAATTTTTCGAGCGTATGCGAGCCTTCGACTCGGAGATAACCGCGGCCGTTACCGTCGGAATTGATGTAGGCGACGCCGTGGGAGCGCAGTTCGTCATAGTGCTGCTCGGCCCATTCGGTCGAGCCCAGGAGCCCCGGCTCTTCGCCGTCCCACGCGCAGTAAATAATAGTGCGCTTCGGCTTCCAACCGGATTTCACGAGCTCGCCAAGCGCACGCGCTTCTTCCAAAATGGCGACCTGGCCGGAAATGGGATCCTCTGCGCCGTTCACCCAGCCGTCGTGATGGTTGCCGCGAATCACCCATTCATCTGGAAAAGTTGAGCCAGGAATTTTTGCAATGACATCGTAAAGTGGCTTGATGTCCCAGTTCGATTTCACTTTCAGGTGGACTTTCACGGCGCCCGGGCCAACGTGATAGGTGATGCCGAGTCCGCCGCGCCATCCTTCGGGAGCCACTCGGCCGGTCAGCGCGGCAAGCAATGGTTGCGCGTCGGCGTAGGAAATCGGCAGCACCGGAATTTTGGTAATCGTAGGAGCTTCTTCCACTTTCAGGCGCTTGACGTCTTTCGTGGCCCCGACTCCCGGAGTTAGCGGATCGCCCGGATAAAACGGCATGTCCGCGACGCTGCCACGCTGGACCCCATCGGGCGGGCGGAAAGCGCCGGAAGGAAACGTCTCGCCTTGGACGAATCCGTCTTCGTGCGGATCGGAAAAAATGAGGCAGCCGACGGCGCCGTGCTCGGCAGCAACCTTGGGCTTGATACCGCGCCACGAGTGGTAATAGCGCGCGATGACGATCTTGCCCTTCACGGAAATGCCCATGCGATCGAGCTGCTCGTAGTCCTCAGGGATACCGTAGTTCACGTAGACGAGCTGAGCGGTGACGTCTCCGTCGATCGAGTACGCGTTATAGGTGGGAAGCTGCTCGGCATGCTGATTCGAGGTGGGGTCCTGCGGAAGCGCGGGCTCCTGAAGCTTGGCTGCGAATTTCGGGCCGCCTTCGACCAGCTCAACAGCGCGTTCCGTGGGCGTGGGAAAGAGAACGTCGAACTGCTCGATGTGGGTGTCGAGACCGAACTCCTTGAACTTCGCGGCGATCCATTCGGCATTGTCTTTGTCGTAGGGCGAACCGACGTGGTGCGGACGCGCGGAAAGGCGCTGCATATAGGCACGGAGATTTTCCGGACTGGGAATGGCGCGCAGCTTTTCTTCCCACTGGCGTTCGGCGCGGGAAGATTCGGCGGAGTAGCCGAAGAGCGGCTGCTCGTCAGCGATGACGTGGTTTCCGACAGGTGCAAATGAGAGCGCTGCAAAGAATAAGGAAGCAAGGACAGCACGACGGTTCATGAATTCCCCCTGAATTAGAAGAGGTATTCTGCCTGAAGTGCAAAGAATTGAAAATGGTGGAGTCCGAGGTCGCCGCGGGGCCTGTCAGGCGAGAGATTTAGACATGAGGATGTAATGGCAGGGAACTTTGACGGGCACATCGGGAGCGAAAGGGGCAGTACCACTTTCGTGATAGCCGAGATGACGATAAAAGGAAGGGAGCGGGGTGCGTGCGCTGATGACGCGGAGGTTGACGGTCCTGCAACCCGCTTCGCGAAAGTAGCCTTCGGCAGCATCCATCATCTTGCGGCCGAGCCCGGTTCCTTGCCGCGAAGGATCGACACCGAGCAACCCCAAGTAGCCTCCGTCATTGTCAATCTGAACGTAGACGCAAGCGGCCAGGCCAGTGGAATCTTCAGCGACGAGAAATTTGCCTTTGGCCATGTAAGAGAGAGCGCCAGCGGCGTCAATGCGATCGCCTTCGATGAAGGGTTCCTCGACGCGGAAAGCAGAGTTGATCAAACGGACGAGGCCTTCCACGTCGGTAAGATCCGCGCCGCGAACGCGCAAGGAACCCGGCTTAGCAAATGACTTGGCAGCTTCGCTCATACCAACTTCATTCTACCCCGGCAGGCTGCGGCCTACGGACTGAGATCACCGCTCAGCCACGCTCCGCTCCACTGCATTTCACCGAGACAAGATCAACTCCTTAATCCATTTGTGATTTGAGAGCAATGCTAAGATTTAACTCATGCGAACTTTCACCCTTAGCAAAGGATGGCTGGTCTGGCGCGTGGCCATTTCTGTGATACTTCTGCTGGCGTCACAGGCATTGGCCGCGCAGATAAGACCTGGGGATTTGGCGGCACGGCAGACGTTCTCGAAAAAGCTGATCGAAGCCGCAGTGGAGAGAACGCATCACACGGTGCGCTACGATCCGGCATACGTGCGGATTCCTTACCCAGGCGGGGATGTGCCCGCGGACACCGGAGTTTGCACGGACGAGATTATTCGAGCCTACCGCGCCGTAGGCGTCGATCTGCAAAAAGAAGTGCACGAAGACATGGAACGGAATCTTTCGGCATATCCGCGGAAATGGCGGTGGTTGTCATGGCACACGGATACGAATATCGATCACCGGCGCGTACCGAACTTGATGGTGTTTTTTAGCCGCAAGGGAGAATCGCTGGCGATTACGGAGCGCGCGGAGGACTACGCGCCGGGCGACCTGGTCACCTGGGACCTGCGCGGAAATGTGCCGCATATTGGAATCGTGGTCGATCAAAAATCGCGTGCCAGCGGGCGCTACATGCTCGAGCACAACATCGGGCGGGGGCCGCAGATCGAAGATGTGCTTTTCAATTGGAAGATTACGGGGCATTACCGCTATTGCGGGCCGCCTGCGCGCCATAGGGTAGAGAAAAAGCGCCGGCCTGAAGGCCGCGGCTAAGATAGGGCGGCTCTGCCGTTGAACCGCGCGGCCTTGCCGAGTTCTTCCTCAATGCGGAGAAGCTGGTTGTATTTGGCGATGCGGTCGGTGCGGCTGGCGGAGCCGGTCTTGATCTGGCCGGCGGCGGTGGCGACGGCGAGATCAGCAATGAAAGTGTCTTCGGTTTCGCCGGAGCGATGAGAAATGATGGAGTTGTAGCCGGCTTTGCGAGCGAGCTCGATGGCGTCGATGGTTTCGGTGACTGTGCCAATCTGATTGAGCTTGATGAGAATAGCGTTGGCGATGCCTTCGCTGATGCCACGGGAGAGGCGCGTGGTG
>DASQYT010000200.1:0-10360 GCA_035639075.1 Candidatus Elarobacter sp. | reverse complement strand
GCGCCACGACGCTCTGGATCGCCGACTTCATCGAAGTCTATGAAAACGATACTCGCCTTGCGAAACCTCAAATCGTCGCGACACGCATCTCGCTCCCGTCCGATCGCTCTTTCGCTTCTTATGAAGATGCGATCGCTCACGTCACGGGGCCGCCCCTTTCGAACGACACAAACGTCTACTGGGACCAAACCATGCTCGACGTGTCGTTCGAATACCCAATTCAATCGGAGCAGTCCCGCTTTTCCATCCATCCAGCGCTTGCGCGCCTGGGTTTGCGCGTCGTAACCGTCCTTCGGTTTGTTCCAGCCAGCGGCGAAGTTCGCGCATTCGAATTCACTAGCGATCCCGGCCTCGTTCGGCTCGACCCGCGCTGGCACCAGGCCGCTCTGCGATTTGTCGACCTGGGTTTTTTCCACATTCTCGACGGCACCGACCATCTTCTGTTTTTGCTTTGTCTTGTAATCCCGTTTCGCCGTCTCGGCGCGCTCACTCCCGTCATCACCGCGTTCACCATCGCGCATTCGATTACACTGATCGCTTCCGCCTACAATCTCGCGCCAAATTTCCTCTGGTTTCCGCCTCTCATCGAAACGCTCATAGCCATTTCCATCGTTTATATGGCGCTTGAAAACATCGTTGGCGGCGGCAGCTTGCAGCGCCGCTGGATGATGGCCTTCGGCTTCGGCCTCATACATGGATTTGGCTTCTCGTTCGCCCTGCGGCAATCGTTGCAGTTCGCCGGCTCCCACTTGCTCACCTCGCTTCTTTCCTTCAACGTCGGCGTCGAGCTTGGCCAACTTCTCGTGCTCATTCTGCTGATCCCGGCGCTCCAGCTCCTTTTCCGCTATGCGGTCGCGGAGCGCATGGGCGCGATCATCTTGTCCGCAATCGTCGCTCACACCGGCTGGCACTGGATGCTGGACCGCGGACACGTTCTTGCCCAATTCCGGTTCGGATGGCCGGCACTCACCGCTGCATCGCTGGCGAGTGCCGCGCGCTGGCTGATGGCGTTCTTGCTCCTCGGCGGCGTGCTCTGGTTTTTGCAAAAAACATTTCAGCGTTTGGCGGAACGCGCGCAAGGATTCGATTGGAAAGCCTTCGCGGGGAAATTTCACATTGGCGTAAGTGCCATCGCCAGATCGGCGCTCAGCGATGGTTCCCGAGAAGCGGGGCGAGATCGGTGAGACGGTCGAGATAGATATCTGCCGGGTGCGCGGCACGGTCGTGCGCGCCGAAACCGTAATTCACAGTGGCCGCAAAGGTGCCTGCGTTGCGCGCGGTTTGCACGTCCACTTCGGAATCGCCGATCAGCAGGGCTTCGGCGGGGGCGGCGCCGAATTCGCGAAGAATCGTTTTCGCGCCGAGCGGATCGGGTTTCTTCGTTTCAAAACTGTTGCCGCCGTAAACGGCGCGAAAATATTTCGCCAGCCCGAGTGCTTCCAGAATCCGCACACTAATGCGCACCGGCTTGTTCGTGAGAATTGCCATCGGAAACGCGGCAACTTGTTCGAGCGCTTCGGGAACTCCCGGGTACGCGCACGTCGAATCCATTTTGTGGTTTTCGTAGTACGCAAGAAAAAACTTCAGCGCGCGCTCGCGTTCCGCTTCCGTGGCGTCGCCGCCCAGAGCGCGGCTGACCAGTTGCGGCGCGCCGTGGCCGATGTAGCCGGAGATGGTGTCTTCGTGAAGCTCCTCGCGGCCCATTTTCGCCAACATGGCGTTGACGGATCGGATCAAGTCCAGCTTGGAATCGATGAGCGTGCCGTCCAGGTCGAAAATCAGCGCGCGCACGGAAGAAAAATTCGCAGCAACCATAAGAAAATCATTGTAATATGGCCGCGCTTTTTCGGCAGTCATCCCGGCATGAAATTCCAACGGAAATTTGACTTTGCGGCCTTTTCGGAATTCCGGCGTATTCGCGTAAAATAAACAATTCGGCTGGCGGCACAAGACGATTCCGGAGAATTCATGGCCCAGGTTTACCCCTTTCGCGCTTTTCGCTACAACCCCAAGCAAGCGCCGTTCGACCGCGTCCTGACGCAGCCTTACGACAAGATTTCTCCGGCGATGCAGGAAAAATATTACGCTACCGATCCGCACAACCTGATTGCCGTGGAGAAGGGACGCGCGTATCCGAGCGACACGCCGCAGAACAACGTTTACACACGCGCTGCCGCTGCGCTGGAGGATTGGATTCTCAAGCAGGTAATGGTGCAGGACCCGGCGCCCTCTTTTTATGGGTACACGCAGGAATACACGGTGTCGGACACGGAAGAACGCCGAACGCGGCGCGGCTTCATCGGCGCGGGAAAGCTCGAGGAATATTCCGCGGGCGTGGTCTTCCGGCACGAGCACACGCTCTCGGGGCCGAAGGCGGACCGGCTGGAGCTTTTGCGACACACGAAAACGCACACCGGTCAACTCTTCATGCTGTATTCGGACGCCGAGAAGCGCGTTGACGCGATCCTCGCGGAAGCCGAAGCGGCCGCGGTGCCGGCGACGGAAATGCGCGACGAATACGGCGTGATGCACCGCCTTTGGGTAATTGCCGAGCCGCAGCGCGTGGCCGCCATCCAGAAAGCAATGCAAAACCAGAAACTGGTCATCGCCGACGGGCATCACCGCTACGAGACGGCGCTGAATTATCGCAACGAGCGCCGAGTCGCTTTGGGGCTCAGGGCAAACGCCGGAAAAATCGATTCGGAAGCGCCGTACGAGCGCGTGATGATGACGTTCATCAACACGAAGAGCGAAGGGCTGACGATTTTGCCGACGCACCGCCTGGCGGCCAACGTTCACGATTTTTCCTGGAGCGGCGTGCGGCGGCACCTGGAGCCGTGGTTCACGGCGGAGGAGTTTCCGTTCTCCGGCAGCGCGGAGAGGTCCGAGGTGAAAAAGAAATTTCTCGCGAAGCTCACGCAGGCGCGCGCGAAGCGGGCCATCGGTGTTTATCCCTCGGGCTTGCCGAAGCGCGCGTTCTACGTGCTGACGCTGCGCGAGGGCGCCAACCTGACGCAGCTTCTGCCAAGCGTCTCGCCGCTGCAGCGCGAACTGGACGTGGTGCTGCTGCACGAAGGAATCCTGGAGCCGGCGCTGGGCATCACGCCGCAAGCAGTAACGGCAGAAGCCAACTTGACGTACGAGCGGGAAGCGCTCGCGGCGCTCGACGCCGTGGACAGCGGGCGCGCGCAAATTTCGTTCTTGCTGAATCCCTGCGACGTCGACCAGGTAATGAAAATCGCGACGTCCGGCGAAGTGATGCCGCAGAAGTCCACCGATTTTTTCCCCAAGCTCATGAGCGGCATCACCATGTACCGAATAGAAGCCTGAGACCCTCTTCTTTACATCCTCGCTGAATTAGCGTATATACAGTAATGTGTTCTCTTGGGACGTCCGGAAAGCCCTGAGCAACCTGAAGAAACACGGCGTGTCCTTCGAGGGGCGGCCACTGTTTTCGCCGACCCCGAAGCCCTCGACTGGGACGATCCCGAGCAGTCCGACGCTGAATTCCGCTCCAAGCGTCTGGGAGCCTCGGTCACTGGCCGGATTCTGATCGTCGTTTACACGCCTAGGAGGCTGAAAGATGACAAAGAAATTATTCGCATCATCAGCGCGCGCCAGGCGACCCGCAAAGAGCGCCAGGCCTATGCCGGATAGCAAGCTCGACCTCTCAGACATCCCGGAATCGACTGATACCGAATTGCGCCGCGCCCGCAGAGTCGGCCGCCCTGTTTCGGGAAACGCAAAACAGCTCATCGCCATTCGCATCGCCCCGCAACTGCTTCGCCAGCTCCGCCGCATGGCCGCCAAGCAATCCAAACCCTACCAAACCCTCATCCACGAACTCCTCGAAAAATCCGCTCGCAGAGTCGCCTAACCACTCACTGTCATTTGCGCTGTTTGCATCCCAGATGGTTTTACGGGACCGAGCGAAGTAGGCCCCCCTTCCCCCTACCCGCCTGTTCTTCATAAGTGTTGATTCTAAAGGACTTGGAATGCACCAAAATTGTGCAAGATGAGAGCGTTTTGTGTGCGCTGATTTCAAGAGGTTCGGCGTAGAGGTATTGGAAAATGAACAGAGAGGAAGGGCCAGGAATTGCGAGAGAGGCGTGCCTCGGAGATGGCCGAGTTGGATCGTCGAGTTCAAAGATTATCGTAGCATGATAGTAATATTTTGTCAAGGATAACTTGTTAGTGATTCGAATGGATGTGGCAGCGTTGACACAGTGGTGTTCAAGTTGGAGGAGGGAAAGGGTCCCGGTACAAAAACACCGGGATGCAAAAACCGCAGTTTGCTGGAGAGGGGGTTCGTCCCGGTAGAGACGACTCCGGCATCGGGAATCTTCCTCGATTCCCGCCGAGAGCCTCGTAAATAGTGGCGAGTGCTTTTGGTGAGCCCATGGCTATTACCATTCCGCGTGCATAATCGATTGGGACGGCAAAATTGAGATTCTGTCCTTCCTCCAGAGTGGCCACCGCAATTCCAATAACCTCTCCCTTTGAATTGAAGATTGGTCCTCCTGAGCTGCCGTGACTTATGGGCTCGGAAATTTGAAAATACTTGTAGCCATCGCCGGGCCTAACGGCGTCTTCAGGAGCTTGTGGGGAGAGGGCCGGCATGACGGCCGGAGCGCCTGCCCGGACAGCGAGCGCGTCCGATGGACGCGTGCGGCGCAACATCCACCGGCTGGCGACGCTCTGGATGATCAACGGGATTCTCCGGCTGGCGTGGGTCGGCTCAATGATGCTCTTTGGCAGGTTTATCCCGCCGATGCGGATCTGGATGGGCCCGGGGGGCGGGCCGTTTTGGGGATGGGGCCTGGATGGCGCGCTTTCGCGAGGGATTTTTTCGGCAGGAATTGTTCTGGCGCTCTTCGGAGTGGCGTGGGGACTTTTCGAGCGCGAGCCCTGGGCGCGGTTCCTGGGACTGGCTCTGGGGTTCCTGGCGCTGCTGCGTTTTCCGCTAGGCACCGCGCTGGGGATTTATACGCTGTGGGTGCTGCTGCCGGAAATTCCGGCAGCGAGTACGACCGGCTAGCGCAGAATGGCGGGCACATGAATTCCGCCGCCGCTTCGTCGCATTGAAGCAGAAGCCAGAAATCAGAAACTAGAAGGCAGAAGCTAGAAATCAGAAACTAGAAAGTAGAAGGCAGAAGGTAGAATTAGAAACGGGAAACTAGAAAGCAGAAGCTAGAAGGCAGAAGGCAGAATGCAGAGAGTCAAAAGCAGGATGGCGACCTAAAGGTCGCCGCTACGTGAACCGAGAAACCTCCGGCGGGATGCAAACGACGCACCCCGCAACAACATCCGGGACGCAAAATGCGCGTCCCGTAACACCAACCGGGATGCACACGACGCAAATCAGGGATTGGCTTGCTCTTTGTAGACCCAGGCGCCGCAAACGGAGGCGAGGACCACGCCGACAAGCAAAATGAGACAAATGGCGAGTGTAAGACGTCCGGGGGCCACGTTGGCGGCGACGTAGTTGGCGTCTGGAATCGCGTATGCGAAGAACCAGTAGGCAGCTCCGGCGAGGGCGGCCGTCTTGGCCCCCGCGCCAAGACGAGGCCGCGCGACGGCATACAGCCAAACCACGCCAATGCCAGCCACGAAGGCGGAAAGGATGAAGAAGGGAATGGCACCAGGACGCATTTGACGACCCAGGGCTTTCATGAACGTGTCCCATTGGGAAGCAAACACAACACCGTTTAGGACATATTCGAAGATGTTTATGATCAGGCCAGCCAGCAAGCCACCGAGAAACACGCGCGCTAAGTTGATTTTCCCCATCGGAATCCTCCACGAGCGATCGCCAGAATTTCGTAACTCGAAAGGGGCCGAAGGAACCGTAGGATGGAGCCTACGAGGTGGGCATGGCACGAGTCAAGGGGAGAGGCGAGCGGGAAGAGGGCGCGATGTTCCGTCTGCTGCCCGGAATCTCCGATATCGTGCCCCTACGCAAGAACCCCAAGACCGGAGGTTACGAGCGCGCGGCACGCGGGGCGGTCTTGCGACGACGGGCGAGGGCATTGCGTTTGCTGGGGCGCTTATCGTTTGCGAAGTGCTTCATGGCGCTGCGCAGCAGCCAGTTGGCCTTCGTCTGGTATCCGGGGCCATCGGCTTTGAGCCAGGCAATGACGTCGGAGTCCAGACGCATGGTGACGGGCCGCTTTGCCGGCCGATGGAATTTTCCGATTTCGGCTGCGCTCCAATCGAGGACTGGGGGAGCATCGGAGAAATCAATGTCGCTATCTCTTTTTGCGGCGATAGCGCGAACGTCCCGCTTCTGCGCTTTTGTGAGCTTCCTCATAGGCTTTCCTTTCATGGGACGCGGCGGCACGAGCCGAAATGATACGAATGACTTCTTCCTGGCGTTCTTCATCAATCGTATGAACGACCAGCAGGATCGAGCCCGGTCCGATCGATCCGACGGTTACCAGCGTTCCTCGTCAGTAAAGGCATCATCCCGCTGGGTGAGGGCATAGGGATCATCGAAAACAAGGACAGCGGTTTCAAATCGAACATCATGTTTGCGAAGGTTCTGGCGGTTCTTGTTCTCATCCCATGTAAATCGCATAGTGAACAGGGACAATACAGCATAGCCCGGAAAATAGGCAATGTCAATACGTTTGTACGTACAGACCGGCCAGTAAATTTCTCTATACAGAGGCTCTACTCAAGTTCTTCGTGGGCGAATTCTTCGGGGGCGGATTTAGTTGTTGGTTTGCGGCCGGTGCGGGCGAGGGCGTCTTCGAGCATTTTGGCGATGCGGCGATCACGGGTTTCGGGGGTGCGAGGGTGGAAGATGCTGAGCAGATGGTAGCGGCGCTGAAGCGGAGTCATGGACTGCCAGCCCTGGTAGGCGCGAGGATCAGTGGCGAAGGCGCGCTTGAGGATGGGAGGCAAGTCGAGTTCGGCTTCCATGGTGGAGAGCAACTGCTCGGCTATTTGCTCGGCGCGGCGCACGCGGGCTTCGGGGCTTTTTACACTGACGATCCAATGGCAGATCCAGCTGCGCATGGAAAAGCCGAGTGCGTCGAACCAGCGGCGGAAGGAGCGGTCTTGCTTGAGGATGCGCTCGAATTCGGCGGGGATGATGGCGACGCGTTTTGCGGTGTCCGGTTCGAGGCGAAACTGCGCGGTGTCGCCGACGGAGACGTTGCCGCCGGTCTGCAAACTTTTTTTGATGATCATGCACTGGTAGCCCTTGCTGCTGGGGAAGACCCAAGCGCTAAGCGGGAAGCCGTTGATTTCGCCTTTGACGCGGACTTTGGCGCCCGTTCCCCAAACTTTAGTGACGTCGAACGGGATGCGAATAAGAACAAAGTTGAAGCGTGAAGGGGGGCGCTCGAGCGTGGCTTTGAAGGATTTCGCAACGAGTTTGGGCTTCGACTTCATCTGGAAAATGGAAAAGCGAAATTCGAAACTAGAAACTAGAAATTGGGAGAAAAAGATTCCGCGCTTCGACGCAGATTTTGCGGCTAGTTTGCTCTTAAAAAAAGGACAAGATCAAGCACGAGCATGCCCGCCGGCAAGGGCACACGCGCAAAACCAGCGTGCGCGGCACTTTTCACACGGCGCAGACGCTTAGGCTCCGGCGCCCTTGGAGAAGCTGGCGACGGCTTCCGCTTCGGTCTTGTACACATCGAAGACGGTCAGCAGCTTGGTGATTTGCAGGACTTCCTGGAACTTGCTGCCCAGATGGCAGAGCCGGAGCGAGGCGCCCTGCGTCTTCACGGTGTGATGCGAGGCGACCAGCGTGCCGAGGCCGGCGCTGTCAATGAAGGTTACGTTGTCCATATTCAGGACAATTTTCTTTTTTCCTTCGGCGAGCAGGCTCTTTACTTTCTCGCGCAAGGCATTGCTTTCCTCGCCGAGCACAATGCGGCCGTCCAGCGCGACCACAGCCACGCCGTCCACTTCGCGGTTCGTCATCTTCAAAGCCACGGTATTTTCCTCCTCATCGGAAAGCGGTTCCGGTGGCAACCCGCGCCGGAGCCGTAAAGCTTATCAAAACAGGATGTTCCCTGGAGCGTTGCATCGTAAATCGAAGACCGGGCAACGGTCAAATCACCAGGCGGCTAATAGTAGTCCGCGCAGGACATGTAATAGCCGCAAACCGAACAGATCAACTTACAGCGCCGAGACTCCAACCGCTGCGAGCAAACGGGACAGTACCGCGAAGGATCTTCGGCAGGACGGGCGGGACTCGGACTGCTCTGCGAGGCTCCAGAAGATAGAGCTACAGACTGTGCCGGCTCGGCCCGGACCTGCGCTGACTCCCACTTCGCGGCGCGTTCCACGGCTGGACGGTTATAACACAGTGAAGGGAATGGCGGATAGCGAATAGGGGGCGCGCAAAGGGAGGCGGAGTGACAGAGCCGAGGGGATGGGGGTACGGGCGCGGGAACTCAGAGGAAGAGACGAATTGGATTGAAACCTATGGCGTGGCGGGCGCATCCTTGTTAATGGCGATGGGTTGTTGGTGATGGCTCCATTGCCGGAAGGCCCAGAAGGCCGGGTCTTCAGGTGGCTACCATGGTCCGCGAAGTTCTCCTCGCAGGTTTAGTCGCTTTTCTTCCCGTGGGCGTGCAAGCGCAAGGGCGCGGCGCGATGGCGCCGGTTTCGCATGCGGCGGCGGTTGCGCCGACAGTGGCGATGGCGGCTCCGCACGCGGGGGCTTCGCAAATAGTGGGCGTGCCGCGGACGGTGGCGAGGGGCGGAACGGTTCGTCCGCGAACGGCGATGCCGATAGTGAGAAACCCCCGCCGGCCGGTCACAACAGGAAGGCGCTTTGATCGATTTGACAGAGAGGATATTGGCCGAAGACCGGGTTGCAACTCGGCGCCGGGATTGGGATTTGACGCGGTACACCAGGCAGCGGTGTGCGGACCAGGAATCGTGGGATCGCGCGGGCGCGGACTGATTCCCGCTTTCTTTCCCTTTTTTGACGGCGGATTTTTCTTGCCGGGTTCGCAGGCCGCGGTAGAAGAAGTTCCAGTTGCGGAGACGTCACAGGCGGAAGACGCGGATATTGAGGTTCGGGAGACGAGCCGACGTCACAGAGTTAGCGACGCGGCGACGAATCTGGCTCCGGCGGCGACGAACGAAACGGCCAGCGCCACATCGTCCGACAATGATGAATTTGTTTTTGTGCGGCGGGATGGAACGATATTTTTTGCGGTGGCTTATTCGTGGGAAAACGGAACGCTGCGCTACATTACCAGCCAGGGATTGCGTCACACGGTCACGCAGGATGCGCTGGATCTGGACGCCACGAGACAGTTCAACGAACAACGCGGATTGAATTTTCGATTGCCGGCGTGAAGGCTAGTTTTTCGCAGGCTCCGGCATGACGTAGCCGGACTGTACCGGAAGACCTGCGCGCTCCAACTGCACGGTGGTATGTTCCACGCCAAATTCCTTCGAGGCTAGCTGCTTAATCGAGGCGAGAAGCCGCTCGCATTCGTCGAGATGCATGTCCGGAACGCGCGCGTGAAGACTGAGCGCGTGGTGGCCGCCGCCGAGGGACCACAAATGAACGTCATGCACTTCCTGCACGCCTTCGATCTTCAACATAGCGCGAGCGACGTCTTCCACCTGCAGATCAGGCGGGCGGCCCTCGAGAAGAATGTGCGAGGATTCGCGCAGGATGCCAATGCTGGACCACAGAACGAGCATACCGATGGCCAGGCCGAGAAGTGGATCGATCCAACGCGCGCCGGTCGCATGGATGATTAACGCGCCGCCGATGATAGCAATGTTGGAGAGGGCATCGCCGAAATTGTGAATGAGGATGCTGCGGAGGTTGAGATCGAGGCGTCCGCGGACGAGAGCGAGCGTGATGCCGCCGTTCACGACGAGCGCGGCAACGGAAGTCCAAATCATCCAGCTTTCGACGACTTCCACCGGGGAGCGCAAGCGTTCGAAAGCTTCGTAACCGAGCCAGAGCGAAAGCAGGACTAAGACAAACGCGTTGGTATACGCAGCGAGCGTGCCGGCGCGGTGATAGCCGTAGGTTTTTTCGGTGTCGGCGGGCCGTTCGGCCCAGCGCATCGCAAGATAAGAAATGCCCAGCGCGGGAATATCAGAGAGATTGTGGACGGCGTCGTTCAGAAGGGCAACGCTGCGTCCGAGAATGCCGCCAAAAACTTCCGCCAAAACTAATCCAAGCGTGGCAACCATGGCCCAGCCAAGCACCGAAGGGCGGAGCGTGGGGTGAACATGGCAGGCGTGAGCGTGGCCGGAGGAATGCGAATGCCCGGCGTGGCTATGGTCGTGGGAATGAGCGGCCATCCGCCTTATTCTACTCACACGATGGCAGGGTGAGACATTATTTCATAGCATGGAGGGCCACATT
>DASQYT010000199.1:0-6235 GCA_035639075.1 Candidatus Elarobacter sp. | reverse complement strand
GCCGTCGCCATTGGGCCTTCTTTGCCGCGCGGCACCGTATCAAATACCTCCGCCAGCTTGGAGCAGCTCTTAAGCTGGGCGAGCTAGCGGCGCAAGATTCTTAATTCACCGCCAGATTCTTTATGAATTCATGTTCCGGAGGCAGGAAGAAAGACGCGCGGTTCAGAGTCAGGCCAAGTTAGTCCTTGATAATTCGCAATTCGTCCTTAAATACTCCCAATTCGCTGTGGAATCGATGTTTGCTTTCGTCGACCTCGAGTCGATTCTTTAGAACCAGTTTTGCTTCCTCGGCGGCATCGCGTAATTCCTGATGTCTGTCAACGTCGCTTGAAGTCAAGACGGCACTGGCCAGGCGCTGCAGGCAATTCTCCAATTCAGTGATCCGCTTCACAACTTCGGGCGCGGACGTCTGCGCCTTAACGTAGGTATCGAGTGCGACTTCGCCTTCGATCTTCTCAACGTATTGGGAAACAGTGGTTTCGCCGTCGTTCACTGGATGGACGACCTGCGGAACGACGCCTGCCAGTGGATTGGGATTCGGCATGAAACAGATTATAAATCGGAAATCCGCCAACTGGGAAGCATAGCGGAGAGGGTGGCCAAGCCGCACCCAGCTTGGCCGGGCATATAATATTGCTATGCAGCACGCTAAGCTCGTTGTCGTCCGGTCGTACGGTAGCCGCCCTGAGGCGGACTTGGCGAAGGGCGCGCTCGAAGATGCCGGTATTCAGGGAATGATCAAGGCTGACACGGCGGGAGGAATGCGTGAACACCTTGCGTGGTCCGGCGCGGGGTTCCAAATTCTGGTGCGCGAGGAAGACGCAACCCTGGCGCGCGACGTGCTCGCTCCATCAGCCGAAGGCGACCAAATCCTTGACGCGGGACTTCCAACCTGACCCCGACTCTCGTGCGCGAGTCACAAATACCGCCTCAGTTTTCACCGTAAGCTGGAAACGGGCCGTTTCTCTGTTTCATGCTCCGTTTCTCAGAGGCAAATCCATCTGGAAAAATCAAAAGGCAAGGGGTAGCATCCTGCCTATGTTCAAACTACTTTTTGCCACGCTCGCTTTTTCCCTGGCAGTCTATTCCGCCGACCTGCCCTCCAAAAAATACCTGAACCTGGCGGCCATCAAGACCATGGTCGCCGCTGCCGAGGCGGAGGCCCAGAAACGCCACGTCGAAGTCACCATTTGCATCGTGGACGAAAGCGGCAATCTGCTTTTCCTCCAAAAAGCCGATGCCGCCTCCCTCAATACCATCGTGTGGGCGCAGAAGAAGGCCCGGCACGCGGCCTTCTACAGGAGTCCCTCGAAAGACGCCGCTGACAACGTGAAAAAGGGCAACGTGGAAGCCTTGGCTTTTCCTGACTACTTTCCCAATCAGGGCGGCCTGCCCATCCAGATCGATGGCCAGACCATCGGCGGTATCGCCGCCAGCGGTGCCAAATCCGAGATCGACGAGGCCATCGCCCAAGCCGCTCTCGACGCCCTCTTCAAGAAATAAGGCACGCAGAATTCCTTCAAGACTGAGATTTAAGCGTTCGGAATTCCGGGCGCAGCAGAAGGCCGCATGGCCCGGAAACTCATGGGCATTTGCCTCTCCCGTTCGGGGAAGCCTTCCGCTACCGTTTCGGAATCGGCACGCTGGCCACGACCTGTTGTTGATAGTGGTTTGTGTTAGAACCATCGTCAAACGTGCTCACCGAAGTGGTGAACTCTGTGGACGGAGACGAGGAATTCCCAAAGTAATCCCCGATGAAAGTCTCGCTGTTGCAGATGCAATGCGGGTGCGGTGCATTCAGCTGCGGATCCCAGGTGTGCTGGGACAAGCGGATGTTGTGACCAATCGGAGTTAGCGTTGCGGTGTAAAACTGGATTGCTGTATTGATGCAGTAGTTGGAGCGCCCGTAGGGAGTGCCGGGAGAAGCACCAGTGCCGGGATCGAGAGCAATTCCCGCAGCGACAGCTTCCACGCTTCCTGCTGCCGGACAGGACAAGCGACGGTCATAAAAGGCAACGCTGACCGTGTCAGTGACGCCGTTGTCGGCCACATTCAGATTTGGCTGGAGTTCGTCCACGGGATTGCCATTGTCGTTCACGACGATCGGAGTTGACCACGTCACGCCATTGTCGGTCGAAGTTGTCAAGTAGAGATTCGAAACGCCGGAAGCGCCATCCTCCCAGCTTACATAGAGAGGATAGTGGCCGTTGATAAGGTGGTGGCCCACTGCAAATGTATTCACAATGCCTTCGCGGAACGTGGTGTTCTGATACGTGGGAACAAAAATATCGTGGTGCACAAGCACGGGGGTCTGCCAGGTTACGCCGCCATCACTCGAGGAAATCACATAGAGATCGGCGAACTGAAAACCCTGTTGCGACGGATTGTTCGTTTCGGTGGTGTACACCGTTCCGTCTGGCGCGACATGCGGGAGCATGTAGCTGTCCCAAGGATGGCCGTTGATGGTCGGAAGCACCGCCGGAGTGGACCAGTCGGTATGGCTGCCATCGGCGTTTGCGTCAGAGAAGGAAACAAACACGCTGCTGGGATTGAAAGCGAACAGCGTCCACATGGCATAAATTCGGTTGTAGTGCGGGCTGGAGGGATTCAGATCAACGGTGATCCATTGCTTGTCCGGGTCATTCGAATGAGCATTGGGAGCCGTCATCAGATAATCTAAGCCCCGGTTGTGCGTGAAACTCCAGTCGCTGGCGGAAATCGCGCCATGCGGCCGAACAGCTGAAGAGATCGCTTCGCCCGGGAGCGCCGGATTGGGCAAGGAAGAGCCGTTATTGAATACCTGTCCGCCAGATTTGTCGTAGGAGAACTGGTAGGGCAGAAGCAGGGCGTGGTAGTTACCGAATCCATCAAAAGCGCCTACAGGGTCGGTGTTGTCGGTGAAGCCTTCGTAGCCGGGAACATGCCCCTGCACCGGCCAGGTCTTGCCCCCATCGAACGATTCGTAGAAACCCTGCAGGTGGTTGTAGCCCTCGGCGCTGACGAACCACTTGGTCTGCCCGATCAAGTGATTTAGGTTAGTGGGATCGATTCGAAGGTCCGATTCGCTGTGGTTGTTTACAAGGAATGGTCGGTTTACAACACTTTGCGTCGGGTAAGGTCCGAGGTCTTCGCCCGTATTTGCGCTGCCGTTGCAGGGGGTCTCGCCCGTATACCCGTTCGTGGGACCCAGATTCCCGGCGTAGGGAACCTCCGGCGTGTAGCAGCTGATCTTCTGCGTGGTAGCGAAAACATTTGTCACATGATTCAGCCTGAAACTATCAGCGAAGGAGGCATCTGCCTGCGTGCCCTGAGGAGGGGGAAGCACCGATTGCGCAAAAGAGAAAGGCGCCAAGATCGTTAGCAGCAGGACCATGGAACAGAGGTGCTTCTGTGTTCCACAGATGCTTCGGCCGCAATTTGAACGCGTGACGGACTTAAATGGAAACATATTAACCTCCCACGTGCATCGGTTTTCGGATGGTCTCGTTTCGAGCGAATGCGCGCCAGTAGGGATATCTGCAGCGCGATTTGCGAGCATAGTGTGCGGTTTTATCGGTGTCAAGAATGTTTTGAGCAGTGGATGCGTTCGGCAGAAGACCAATCCATTCCGTAATCATCCCGCTCTGTAACAAGCGGCACTCGGCGCTCTCTTCAAAAAGTAATGGACGCGGAATTCCTTCCAGATTGAAAATATGACATGCTCACGAACTCCGTGGCGGAAGCTCTGTGCGTTTCATCTGAGTCCGCGGACAAACTCGATGATTTGGTCGCGCGCCCCAATGGGCTCTCTATCAAATCTGCGGGGGATTGGATGCTTGCCAGCCAGTGGGCCATCAACGCAACCGTTCACAATTCTCTTCTAAAGCTTTTTCGCGACAATTTTCCGCTTTTTCGCTTCTCCGTCCGGTGTTTGAGACGCTCGTGCGTGTCCACCTGATCGCTACGGGCGACCGTCAAGTCATTGAAGAGATGCGCACGGACAGATTCGGGATAAAGTTTTTCAAACACCCGAGAAAGTCGACAATCATTTCCATTTGGGCGACGATTTCAAGTCGCTGTATCTCAGAATCATGAACTTCATGCACAGCGCCGTTCACATGGGCATGGAACAAATGAAACGGCAGTCCAAAGGCGACGACTTGGCGCCAAACTACTCGGAGCAGGAAATCATCGCCGTGGTACAAATGTCCACGGTTGCCAAATTCATGGTCACATCGCGCGTAATCGAGCGGTTTCAAACCGATACCGAGCAGCAGGTTGTCCTTGCCCTGTTGCGGGATTTTACGTCACGCCAGCCGTGAGTTAACGGGATCACACCAGGTCCCCAAGGTCAAGCGCTTTACAAAATCCCGCCCAAAACGTACATTGGCCCGGCATGCCCGCGGGGCAAGCAAACCACTTTACTTCCAGCGAAGAGGAGTCCGCACCGATGAACATTCGAATGAAAGTTGATCTGCCACTGCTGACTCTGCTCGCCACTATGCTGGCCATCGCCCCTTCGGCTCCCGCTCAATCGAGCTTCGATCTGCGCTCTCCCGACAACCGCATCGAGATTCGGATTCGCACCGTTCCAGTTGTCCGTTACGACGTTCTCCTCAAAGGCCGCGCCTTGCTCCAGGATTGCACTCTTTCTCTCGATGTTGACCACAAGACTCTGGGCGTGGACCCGAAGGTCCGCACCGCGAAAAAACGCACCTATGACCAGACCTTGGAGCCTGCCGTTCACCAGAAATTCGCAAAGATTCGTGAGAATTACAATGAAGTGCGTATCGAAATGGATGGCAGCTACGCCGTCGTCTTTCGCGCCTACAACGAAGGCGCGGCCTACCGGTTCGAAACGTCCCTCCCTCAACAGCAAGTGAAAATTTACGGCGAGGAAGTGAAATTCAATTTCCCGGGAGATGCCACCGTCTTTTATCCGCAGGAAGACAGCATGTTTTCCCACAACGAACGGAAATATGTTCCCCAGCGTCTGAAGGAAATCGATCCGGCTTTCATCGCAACCATGCCCGCGGTTGTGGATGCCGGCGAAGGCGCCAAACTAGCGATTGCCGAATCCGACGTGGAAGATTATCCCGGGATGTGGCTGCACGGTACGAACAGCCCTGCACTTGCCGGAACATTTCCGTATTATCCGCTGAAAGAAAAACTGGAGAGGGACCGCGACTTCCGCGTCGTCGAAGCCGCCGACTACATTGCCGCAACTTCGGGCACGCGCACTTTTCCTTGGCGGCTGGTGGGCATCGTTGAAAGAGACGGCGACCTGCTGACCAATCAGCTAGTGTGGCTCTTGGCCAAGCCCCCACAATTGCAGGACACTTCCTGGATCAAGCCGGGAAAAGTCGCGTGGGACTGGTGGAACTTCAACAATATTTACGGCGTCGATTTCAAGGCCGGAATTAATACCCAGACCTACAAATATTACATCGACTTCGCTGCGAAGTACGGCCTCCAGTACATCATTCTGGACGAAGGCTGGTACAGACTCGGAAACGTTCTGGAGGTCGTTCCGGAAATAAATATGGAAGAATTGACGGCGTACGCCAAAGAAAAAAACGTAGGCGTCATTCTTTGGGTCATTTGGAAATCGCTCGACGATCAGCTGCTCCCCGCGCTCGATCAATACGCGAAATGGGGCGTCAAAGGAATCAAGGTCGATTTCATGCAGCGCGACGACCAGAAGCTGATCAATTTCTACTATAAGGTGTGCAGCGAAACCGCGAAGCGCAAGATGCTCGTCGATTTTCACGGCGGGCAAAAACAGATCACCATGGCCCGCACGTGGCCCAACATGATCAGCGGCGAAGGCGTCCGCGGAATGGAGTGGAGCAAGTGGAGCGCAGACTCCGAACCGAAACACAACGTCACGCTTCCATTCACGAGAATGTTCCTTGGTCCCATGGACTACACTCCGGGCGCGATGCGCAACGCGACCAGAACCACTTTTGCTCCAATCCACCAGCAGCCGATGGCGCTGGGCACGCGCTGCCACCAGCTTGCCATGTACGTGGTCTTCGAAAGCCCCTTGCAGATGCTTTCGGACAGCCCATCAAATTATTTGCGCGAGCCGGAGGCGATGGAGTTTCTCGGTCCTGTTCCCTCCGTTTGGGATGACACGAAAGTCCTCGATGGCCGTATCGCCGAATATGTTTTAGTGGCGCGCAGAAGCGGCAACGACTGGTACGTGGGCGCGATGACCGATTGGACGGCGCGCGAACTGGAAGTTGATTTTTCC
>DASQYT010000198.1:0-9787 GCA_035639075.1 Candidatus Elarobacter sp. | reverse complement strand
TCGAGCTGCGGGAAGTAGCCGGAACCGCTGCTGCCGACGGAATCGGTGAGATACCTGCCGACGGTTCCAGAAGAATTGGCGATGCCGGTTGGAAATACTGTGGACTTGGAATTCAGCAACAGACGCGCGGATTCGCAGGCGCTGGCGGCCACTACGATGGCGCGCGCGTTGATGCGCTTTTCCGTGCGCGTGGCTTTGTCCACGTACGAGACGCCTTCCGCTTTGCCTTCTTTGTTGACGATGATTTCGCGGGCCATCGCGCCGGTAATCAGCGTCAGCTTTCCGGTTTTCATCGCTGGAGGCAGCAGCACCTGGCTGGAGCTGAAATTGGAAGCAGTGATGCACCCGCGGCCGCACTGGCCGCAATAATGGCACGGCAGCCGGCCGTTGACCGAGCGCGTGAGGATCGCGAGGCGCGACGGAATGCAAATGATGTTGAGCTTGTCGCACGCTTTCTTGACCATCAATTCCGTGCAGCGCGGCTTGGGTGGAGGCAGAAAGACGCCGTCGGGCGCGCTGGAAACATTTTCTTTCGTACCGAAAACGCCGATGTAGGCTTCCACTTTGTCGTAATATGGCGCGAGATCTTCGTAAGTGATGGGCCAATCGTCGCCGAGACCGTCGCGCGTGGCGGATTTGAAATCAATGGGGGCAAAGCGCAGCGCGATGCGTCCCCAGTGATTGGTGCGGCCCCCGACTATACGCGAACGAAACCACTCGAAACGCGAGCCCGGAGCGGAAGTGTAGGGTTCGCCTTCAATTCTCCAAGCACCATTGGGGGCAAGGAACTCGCCGAAATTTTCGCGCGCGTGACCGCCGACGCCGGCGCCGCGATGCGGGGCTTCATACGGCCACATCAGCATCTTGAAATCTTTTTCTGGATTTACGTTGGGTCCAGCTTCCAGCAGCGCGCAGTTCAGGCCGCCTTCGGTGAGAACCTTCGCGGCCATGCCTCCGCCCGCGCCGGAGCCGATGATGCAAACGTCATACTGCTTTGAGGAACGGATTACTTGGGACATGGGACGCAATCTCCCTACAGATTATTTTTCTTGAGTTCAGAAACCGCGAAATCGCAAGCGCGCGCCGTCAGCGCCATATACGTGAGCGAAGGGTTCACACATGCCGCAGACGTCATGCACGCGCCGTCGGTCATAAAAAGATTTTTCGCATCGTGCACCTGATTGTGCTCGTTCAACACGGAAGTCTTGGGATCGCGGCCCATGCGCGCGGTTCCCATTTCGTGAATACCAAGACCGGGAGAGGAAATGTCCTGGTAGACATAAATATCCTTGGCCCCGGCAGCGGCAAGCATTTCCGCGGCCTGGACGGCAATGTCTCTCGACATGGCGTGCTCGTTGTCGCCCCAGGCGCAGTTAATTTTCAACGTGGGAATGCCCCAAGCGTCCAGCTTCTCCTTGTCCAGTTCGACGTAGTTACTGTGATAGGGCAAGCATTCGCCGAAACCGCCCAACCCCATGCGCCACGGGCCGGGCATTTTAATGGAGTTCTTGAATTCCACGCCGATACCGGCCTTCGCGGCGTTGGACGACCAGCCGTCGCGGCTTCCTCCACCCTGGTAACCGTAGCCGCGGAGAAATTCTTTTTGCTTGGTCCTCACGTTTCGAAAACGCGGAACGTAAATGCCGTTAGGGCGGTTGCCGAAAGGCATTTTGTCTTCGTGACCCGGCATTTCGCCGCCGGCTCCCGCGCCCATGTGATGATCCATGAGGTTGTGGCCGAGCTCGCCGCTGGAATTGGCAAGGCCGTTGGGAAATTCCGGCGTGCCGGAATTGAGAAGGATACGCGTGGATTCCAGCGTGGAAGCACAAAGGAAAAACACGCGCGCCTTGAACTCGAGAGGGGTTTTCGATTGCGCGTCAATGACGCGGACGCCGCTGACGCGGCGCGTTTTCGGATCGAAGACCAGGCTGTGGACAACGCTGTAAGGGCGAATCGTGAAGCGCCCGGTTTTTTGCGCCGCAGGAAGCGTGGAACTGAGACTGCTGAAATAGGATCCGGTGATGCAGCCGCGGTGGCAAACGCCGCAATAGTGACAGGCAGCGCGCCCTTTGTGAACGCGCGTGAGCACAGCCGCGCGGCCGATGGTCATCATGCGATCATCAAAATGTTTGGCGAGCGCGTCGCGAAAATCTTGCTCGACACAGGTCATTTCCATCGGAGGCAGAAATTTTCCGTCGGGCAATTGCGGCAAGCCTTCGGACTGGCCGCTGATGCCGGCGAACTCTTCCACATAGTCATACCAGGGTGCGATGTCCGCATAGCGGATCGGCCAATCGACCGCGACTCCCTCCTTCAAATTCGCTTCAAAGTCGAGATCGCTCCAGCGATAGCTCTGGCGCCCCCAAGTGAGCGATTTTCCGCCCACCTGGCGGCCGCGAATCCAGGAAAAATGCTTGCCGGGAGCGGAGGTGTAAGGATTTTCTAGGTCATTGACGAAAAACTTGCTGGAGTATTCGTCGCAAGCGTAATAAACCTCGCGCTGAATGGGTTGCGTCCGCTGGCGTTCCGCGCGATTGTCCCATCCGCGATATTTCAAGTCGTACACCGGAACGTGCTCGACGTAGTCCTTCTCAGGAACGATGGTGCGGCCCGCTTCGAGGACCAGCGTGTTCAGTCCTTTTTCGGTGAGCTCTTTGGCCGCCCAGCCGCCGGTGATTCCCGAGCCGACGATTATTGCGTCGTAAGTATTGGTGGCCATGTGAGTCTCCCCTACGCTTTCTTTTCCGCGGGCAAAGACACACAGCCGTGATGAGCGCCCGGAATAATTTCCAGTTTCAATTCTTGCGTGAAGCCGATCTCAGAAGTGTAGTAGCCGTGGAGCGTGATGCCCTTGAAAACGTTGAAGAAATCGCCTCGAAGCTGCTTGTCACGGTCCTCCGGAATGGTATTTCCGTGCCGCCGCCTCCGGCGGGCGCTTTGTGCTGCAACGGATTCGTCCATGGAGCGAAGCAGGGTGACCTGTTGCGCGTGCGAAGCATCGACGAAATTCTTTCCGAACAGTTCGTTGCTTTGTTTGTCGACGCCGGCAAGACCGTCGAGAAAATTCTTGCTCTCTTCGTCGACGGCCCACTCAGTGAGGATAACGTCAATGAATTCATTGACGCGCGCGGCCTTGGCGCCGGGCGTATCCGTTTCAGGAATAATTTGATCGATCATCGCGACGACTGTGTCATTCTGATGCGGGTTGAGCGTACGCAGCGTGTAGCCGGACGCCGGGTGGGCATCGCGGAAAAATCCCAATAAATCAGTCGGTACTGCTGGTAAAACACCGCCAGCCAAAAGTAGTTTTAAAGCTTCACGCCTTTGCATTGATCCTCCCCCGGCCCGATCACACGCAGAATATTGTCGCTCCCCGCGGCGCAAAATCAAGCCCCGCGCGGAAGAGCGTGCTATTCGCCCAAAAGTTCCTTGCGCACATTTTTCAAAACGTAAGCGGCGCGTTCGACCCCAACTTCTCCAGCGAGAATGGGGTCTTCGTTCTCGATGCTGAGAATACCTTCGAAACCAATGTCCATGTAGGCTTTGACAATCGACTTCCAAAGACCGGCGCCATGGCCGTAGCCGACCGCACGAAAAGTCTCCGAAGCCAAGTCCAGTTCGTTGGTTTCGAACGCAAAGTTCAGCACTCCGTACTTATTGACGTTCTCGGGAAAGAAAACGGTGTCCTTCATGTGCGCGTGGAAAAGAGCGCCCTGTTTCCCCAGAAAGTGGATGACTTCAACCGGATCGCAACCTTGCCAGAAGAGATGGCTCAAATCACAATTGGCGCCAATCTCTTCGCCGACGGCTTCGCGGAGTTTCATTAGCGTGCGCGGGTTATAGACGGCGAAATTAGGGTGCATTTCGAACGCGAGGCGTTTGACGCCGTGTTCGCGCGCGTATTTCGCGGCATCCTTCCAATACGGAACAATTTTTTCTCTCCACTGCCAGTCCTGCATCTTGGCGTATTCGGGAGGCCAGCGATAGGTGATCCAGTTCGGCTGGGTGTCCTGCGGAGTACCGCCCGGGCAACCGGAAAAGCCGACGATCACTTTTACATCGAGGATTTCGGCGAGGAGGACGGTCTTGCGAAATGTATCGACATCTTTCTGGGCATGCTGGGAATCGGGATGAATGGGATTGCCGTGACAACTGAGAGTGGCGACGCGAATCCCGCGGTCTTCAAATTTTTTCAGCCAGGCTTTGGCCTTAGCGCGATCGTTTACCAGGTCGTCGAGGGGACAATGACGATTGTTTGGATAGCCCCCGGTGCCGATCTCCATGGCTTCCAGGCCGAGGGCGGTGACTTTATCCAGCATGGCGTCGAGGGAGAGATGGTCGTAAACGGGATCGAACACGCCGATAGGGATTTTGTGCAAGTTGCCAGCTGGCTTTGCCGCAGGAGCGCCGGAAATTGGATCCTCGGAATTTGCCGCGTGTGCCAGCATCTCACCGCCGGGAACCGCAGCCGCCAGCAAACCACTCGTGGCAGCCAAAAACTCCCGCCGGCCGATGGCGGAGTTCTCCGATTGCTTCTTCATGCGTCTCCTCGGCGAGCGCAGTGGAGTGAGCACCAATGTTTCCGCCGCATTATACGTCAATGTGACGCGTAAACAAGCGTCGAAAATCGTTTTTCTAGAGGGTTCAGACCGATGGGGAGAACCAGCAAAGAACAGCTTGACTCTGGACTATACTCCAGGGTGTAGCTTTCTAGTGAGGAGCAAGGGCATGCAAATTGGCATCGTCGCAAGAAAGATTGGGCTCAGCGTTGATGCGATTCGCTTCTACGAGCGCAACGGTTTGCTTCCAGCGCCTCCCAGGACGCCTGGAGGTTTCCGGAGATACGGCGAAAACGAGGTGGAGACGCTGGCCTTTATCCGTCGCGTCCAGGGCCTGGGCTTCAGGCTCAGCCAGATTCGAGCGCTCTTGAGACTGCGGGCAAATCGCTTGCAGCCTTGTGCGCCGGTGCAGCGTCGATTGCAAGAAAAGCTCACGGATGTCCGGCAGAAACTTGCCGACCTTCATGGGCTCGAGAACGAATTGCGATTGGCTCTGCGCAGTTGCAAGCGAGAGCTGTACAAACGGCACGCTCATTGCCCGATTTTAGGGGAAAGAAATCTGCGGAAGCCGGAGAGCAAGAGTGAAAGTTGAGGTTTTATATGTCGCGGAATGCCCTTCTCATCCAGCGGCGGTGCGCTTGGTCAAAGATATCCTGCTGGCAGAAGGTCTCGTGGAAAAAGTCCAAGAAGTGCTCGTCAAGGACGAAAGAATGGCTGGCGAGCTCAAATTCCCTGGCTCCCCGACCATCCGAATCAATGGACGAGACGTGGCGAGAGAGATGCAGAAGGCGAGAAATTTCGCGCTTAGTTGCCGTTTGTATCCCGGATCGAAACAAGCCGGTCTTCCGCCGGAGGAAATGATTCACCGGGCAGTGATCGAGGCCCTGCAAGAGGACAGAGCGTGAAACAAGGAACGGGAGTCTCGGCTTCACTGGCGGCGATCTTGAGTTCCGTCGCGACGATTAGTTGCTGCCTTCCGCTGGGATTCGCCGCCGCTCTCGGAGCTGGCGCAGCGAGCGCTTTCTTCACCAGGCTGCGTCCGTGGCTTCTGGGACTCTCCGTTGTTCTGCTGGGCCTCGGATTCTGGCAGCAGCATCGCGCTAAACAGTGCGCGCTCCGGGGCAGATGGATTGGCAACGTGTTGCTTTGGGCCGCAGTGATTGTCGTCGTGGGGATGATTCTGTTCCCACAGGAAATCGCCGGTATCATTGCGAATCGGTTCTGGGAATGAAGAAGCGAACAATCATTATCGCGGTGATGGTGTTCGTTTTGCTCCTTACGGTTGTGTATCTTTGGGGGCCATCCTCGGTGCCCGCCGGCCAGGAACCTCTCGCGGTGCTCTCGAACGCAGATTTGCACGAGTTCGCCGCTGCCTTTGACCGCGATACCGATGCTCTCCGGATCGTGCTGCTGTTGTCCCCGACTTGAGCAGCTTGTCTGCGGGGGGCTTCCGCAGCCGAGCAAATCCTTGCGCGGTACCCGAACCGGAAGGCGCGCGTGCTGGTTGTTTGGGAGCCGATCCTTGCAACCGATTGGAGGCCGCCAAGCGGCAGCACGCTGGCCCGGATTCCGGACCAGCGCGCGCGACAGTTTTGGGATCCGAAACATCTTGTCGCTGCAGAACTAGCTCGAATCGCGGAGCAGAAGCCGGGACAGTTGCACCCGGACTGCTGCGTAAGCAAAGGGTTTCATTGGGATGAGGCTGTGCTCTTCGCGCCACACTCACTCTGGAAAAGCGGACCAGCTCCGGTGTTCTGGAACGGACCTGTTTATAGAATTGCTCCAGCGCTGGAGAGGGCCGTGAACGAACGGCCGTGACGGACGTTAGGGCAGAATTTTGAACGAGTCGAACAATTAGCGTGGTTTCAGCTGTTCTAGGGCTGGAATGGAGACCGGGATAGTAAGGGCACGCTCGGCGGCGGGTTTGCGGTTCTGAATGGCTTGGAAGAGCATATCGATCGCCATGCCCGTGTTGGGAGGAACAAAAACAGTCGCCGCCAGCAGCCCGCTGCGGACCCATGCCTCGCCAGTTTTCGGCAAGCCATCGCAGCCGGTAAAGGGAAGTTTCAGCCAGCGCTCCTGCTCCGATTCGCTTGGCAATTCTTCAAACGCTTTTCTGGCGCCGATGGCCATCGAATCGTCCTGCGCGCCAATCAGGTCAATGGTCGCTTTTTGCGATGTGCTCAATTTGAGCCAGGAGCGCACCGACCGCTGGGCGCTTTCCTCGGTCCACTGGGCTCTCAGCAATGTGAAGTGAATATTTGAAGGTTTCGCTTCCTGCATTCCCGTAGTGCGTTCCTTGGCTGCCGAGTTTTCCGCCGGTCCCTGAATATAAAGGATGGAACCGCCCTTGGGCAGAAGCGCGGCGAATTGGCGGCCCTGGATGCGGCCGATTTCCAGATGGTCGGAACTCACACCGAAAACGGGAGCGGAAGACGATCGGCGCAGCTCCGGGATGTAACTGGCATCGCGATTCAATACCGCCCACCCGACGCGCGCGGCCACAGCCGCCCGGGCGACCTGCGGCAACGCAGTGCCGCCGACAGGTTCAAAGACAACGGCATCAGGACGCTGAGTCTCGTCAGCCTGAATCGCTTTCAGGATCTGCGTGCTCTGTGTAATGGCGTCGTTATCCGCATACACAATCTGGACGTCCACGCCCAATTGGCGAGCCATCTGCTCGGCCGACTTCGCCTGTTCGACCTGATAGTCGTTGTCGTCCGTCGTGAGCGAAACTAAGAAGCGCAACTTTTTCATGACGTTTGAAGGCCCTTCGCCTGGGCACCATGTTAACAATACATCGAGCGGAATCGCAGTTACGGAAAAGTTGCGAGCAGCGTTTCTCCATTGAAAACGGCTTCCCGGCGGATGGATTCGAGCGCATCAGGGCCAGTCCGCATCAAGGTTTGTCCGCTTCGAGACTCTCACGTTTCTTCAACCTGTTCGTCTCGATGAGTTTTTGATACGCCGCGAGGGCCTGCTGCGCCTCGTCCAACCGGCCGACGCGGCGATAAGCCTGGCTCAATTGAAAATAAGTAGCGTCCCGATCCGGGGAAAGTTTTATTGCAGCCTCGAGACTTTCGATGGCGCCAGCGGCGTCGCCTTGCTGCAGAAGCGCGCGGCCAAGTTCGAACCGCGCCATTTCATAATCGGGCTTAGCCTGAACCACCTCGCGCAAGAGCGCCGCCGCTTGGTCCGCGTGGCCCTGCATGAGAAGCGTGTAGCCAAGGTGATAGCTGGTGACGGGATCGCCGGGGCGAATCTCCAGTTCGGAACGGAATTCCGCGCCTGCCGATTCGAAATCACTCTGACGAAGATGCACCAGCCCCATGAAATAGTGTGCTTCGGGAAGCCGTGCGTCGATTTCCAGCGCCGTCTTGAATTCGCTTAACGCGTTTGAATAATCTTTTTCTTGAGCATAAGCCTGACCGAGAAAAAAATGAACCGTCGGATTGTTGACGTTTTGCTCGATCAATAGTCGGAAGATCCGCGTGGCCTGCTCGGAAGAGCGTGTTCGAACGAGGGCCGTGCCCCAAGCAAGAAGCAATCCCGCATCATCCGGAGGCGCATTAAGAAAAGGCCGGAGCACTTCGGCGGTCTTCACAAAGTTGTCCGTCAGGAAATAGCTCATCCCGAGAAGCTGACGGGCAAGACGGTCATCCGGATGAGCCGCCAGCTGGCGCTCAAGAGGAGGCACTGCATCGGAATAAAGCTCGGCGCGATAAGCGGCGAGACCCCAGTTGCGGTCGAGCCCGGGAAGATCGGGCTTCCAGGCAGCGGCTTGCTTCAAGAATTCGGAAGCCTCCTTGAAGTTGGAAGCTTTGGCACGCATTACGCCCAGGTCGTTGTAGGAACTGGCGAGGATTTCTGAGGCGAAGGTACGGTATTGCTTGGCCTCCTTGGGTTCCACCACTGCTTGCTGAGCTGCGCGAGTCTGCTGGACGGCGGGATTTTCCTGCATGCCTCCCTGAACCATCGCTTCGGTGGATTTCACCTGGTCGTGAGCGCCCGATTCGAGCAGACCGGCAATGCGGTCGGAAGTGTGGCTATCACCGTCGGATGGGACGGCAGGCTCGTCGAAAATGTGCTGGGCGTCATAGCGGAATTTCGCTTCGCGATAGTGCTGTGAATTCACGAGCGCCTTCTGCGCCTCTTCCAGGCGGCCGAGCCGGCGCAGAGCCTGACCGAGCAAGTAATACGCGCGGCTAACGTCCCGAGGGACTTCCTCCGGGTCGCGCACCAGGCGGATATATTTCTCGAGCGCTTCGACTGCCTGCGGAAGACGCTTCGTCTCGCTGTACGTTTCACCCAGATAGAGGTAGGCGAACGACTCTCCGGGACGCAGGCGCCTGGCGTGCAGGAGGGCGGTCTCGGCAGCGGGAAAATCGCGCAGCGCGACGGCGGAGATGCCGAGAAGCAGCAGCGCATTGTAATCGTCGGGATAGAGCTTCAGTTCACGTTCGAACTCCAGGCGGGCTTGTGGATAGACTTCCTCGCCGCGGAATTCGAGGATGGAATAGCCAAGCAGCCCATGGGCGTGCGGATATTTTGGATCGAGCTGGATCGCCTTCCGAAATTCAGCGACTGCCGACTCGGGAAAATGGCCAATGGAATAGGCGCGCCCAAAAAGAACGTGCAGAGCGGCGGAATCTCCCATGGTGTCCTGCAAGTGCTTAAACCATTGCTGGGCGTCGGTGAAATGCTTGGCCCTCAAGTAGGCGATGCCGAGAAAGTAGGAAGTTTCAAAATCGTCATCCAAGGCGATAGCGGCCTGGAGATCGCCAATGGCGGCTGGAAAATCTCCGCGGTAGAGATCAATGCGGCCGAGGACGTTCTGTGCGCGGGCGTTACGGGGATTGCTGTGGGCAACGGTCTGGGCGAGTTGGCGGGCTTTCTGGACTTCTCCGGCGCGGAACCAAGCTATTGCGGCGTCGACAGTAATATCGGGATCGCCGGGGGCAAACTTGAGGGCCTCGTCAAGTTCGCGCGTGGCTTCGTCAAAGCGGGATTCCGAGGCGGAAAGATTCCCGAGTTGCCGGAGGCCGAGGGCGATCACCTGGTTGTAGCGACGCTCAGCTTCTGAGAGGTCTCCGGCGGAGAGGGCGGACTTGGCCGACTCGAAATTACGCTTAAGCTGAGTCGCGGGATCGTCGATGGGCCGAGTCGTTACGAAGGCCGCGGAAAAAACAAATAGCAACACGGCCTTCGAAAAACGATGCAGCATCGCA
>DASQYT010000197.1:0-8558 GCA_035639075.1 Candidatus Elarobacter sp. | reverse complement strand
TTTGAGAAGAACTTCGGACGATGTGGACGACGTGGACGCAAAAATTGAGGCCGAGGGGGCGAGTGCACGCACTACTGCACAGCCCAGGTGCTTAAGAAGGTGCAAACCAAAACCAAAATCCTGTGGTGTGAGTCACGCACGACACGCGAGTCCGACCAAGAGATGCACGCAAACACGATGATGGGGCATGCGACATGAGGTAACACAACATGGGCTGGGAACGACGAAAGCGGGGCAGTTGGTACTACACTCGGAGCAGGAAAGTTCGCGGTCGGGTGGTGCGCGAATACGTCGGCGGTGGTCTGTTAGGCCAGTTCGCGGCTCTTTCTGATGCCGAGCGGCGTACACAACTAGAGGCTCAGGCTGAGGCGTGGAGTGCAGAGCGAGCTTACCTAGAGGCGGCGGATGCTGCGCTACACGTGTTGTCTGATACATCCGAGGCAATGTCGCGCGGCAGTTTAATCCTGGCCGGGTATTACCGACATCATCGAGGGGAATGGAGAAAACGAGGTGCGAAAATCGATTGCTTTGCCGAATAAAGCTCTGCAAAAGCGAGAGAGCCCAGATATTTTGACGCTGGTGCGACGTGCGGAGGCTGGCGATAAGGCCGCGCTGACGGCCTTAAGGCCGCTGATAAATCAGGCGCCTGGGGCCTGGGAGATGGCAGGTAAACTGGCGACCCGGGCAGAGAACGCTCTGATAAACGTAGCCACGGGAAAAGACGAAATCCTGAGAGAAGCACTAAGCAGAAAGCTGGCCACCCTGAAAGAGGAACTCGGCGCGCGGACGCCACTGGAGCGGCTTTTGGGTGAGAGGGTGGCGGCCTGTTGGCTCAATGTTTATTACATCGACGCCTTGTATGCGCAACGCCTGAACAGTATCACTTGGGCGGAGAGCGAATATTTTCAACGGCGGCAGGAGCGCGCCCATCGCCTATATCTTTCAGCCATCCGCACGCTGGCACAAGTGCAGCGGCTGCTAGTACCCGCCGTACAGGTGAATATTGGCGCTCAGCAGCTCAATGTCGCGAATGCGTCAAAGTGCGAGCAGCGGTGAACGCTTGGGTCGATTATTCAAGCCTTGAATTGTCTCACCAGTGCGGCGCCCCGCGACTCATCCACCAATGCCTCATGTCACGGCCGAGAATGACGTGTTGCGCGATGAAGGTGAGGCATACGGCCACAAGTTGATCGAGGCCGGAGTTGAAGTGGTGACAACGCGATACAACGCGACCATTCACGATTTCGTGATGCTAAACGGACTAGCCGAGGCTGCGCCCACGCGCGCGGCAGTGACGCAAGCCGTAGATTTTCTGAAGAACGCACTCGCTCCAAAGCCGAACGGAAAACATGAGTACGGGCAACAATGATCGCATTGGCCGAGCTGCTTTGCTCGTGCCCTTTCCGCAAAGTCGGGCAAGTCGTTAGGAAGTAGCAGTGCATAGACAAGAGAACATCCAATGGTCGCGTGGGGAATCTTTCGCCATAAGCGTCTGCCGCAGCAGAAGGTAACAACTGGCCGCTTCGAAATCGAGCGGAACGGCGAAGTCGCCTATCTTGAATACACTTTGAGCGGAAATGTGCTTGGGCTGATCCATACTGAAGTTCCTGAAAAATTGCGTGGAATGGGTCTTGCTTCCTCCCTAGCAGAAACCGCCCTCGACTGGGCCCGCGAGAACAACCTCAAGGTAGATATTATTTGTCCCTCGGTCCAGGCATACGTAGCGAAGCACCCGCAGTACTCAGATCTTGTTATGGATTGACGTGGCGACTAATGATTCTGTGCGAATCGGAAACCCAGTCGAGCTCTCCTGCCGTCTGCACGGGATTCTTTGAGGTATAGGCAGCGGCGTGAAAAAGAGCATCGAGTCGTTGATCAATGACCAAGGGCAACTGCAGATTTTGACCTGAAGATGCTGATCCTCGTCATCGGTGAAGCAGGGCAGCCCGAGGCAGAGGCCCGAACAGAACATGCCTAGATCGCCGGAAATTCCGAGTCTTTGGCGGCCATTGCGTACGCCCACTTTTCGGAACCTCCTCGTCGCGGACGTGGTTTCCGACGTCGGCGTGTTTATGCAGAGCACAGGTGCTGCCTGGCTCATGGTCCGGTTTCACTCGTCCGATGCCTCATGTCAGCAGAGGCATTCCTATAATAACCGCAAAAAACATCTTTGCCAGTCGCATAAGCTTCAACAACGCAGACCTGACGACGCAAACTGCATTTGATGATCTATCCGACAAGGACCGTCCCCGGATCGGCGAAATACTGCTTACCAAAGATGGGTCGATTGGCAGAGCAGCGATTGTCGAAACCAGCGAGCCATTCTGCATTAACCAGTCTGTTGCCGTCTTGCGGTTTGGTGGAATGACAGCTCATGTTCCTTATTTGCTCCGAGTAATCGAATCGCCGCACAGTCAAGGGTCGAGCAACATCGAAGTTCCCGCGGCATTAGGTTTACTTGCAGCACGGTATGTGGGAAACCGGCCGAATCCGCTCTGCTGGAACGACCCCTTCCCCTTCCAGCAGGGCATAGAAGCGATCGGCTGCGAGGTTCTTGAACGTCTCAACTTTCCCGGAAGGCCAGCGGACCTCCAGCGACTCAATCTTCTCTGCCGACCCTAGCCCAAAGTGCAAACGGAAATCGCTCTGGGAGATGTAACTACCGCCACTGCGAACCTCGTCGGTCTGCGTCATCCCTCCGGCCACGATCTTAACGCGCGCCCCGATTGCCATGCGATTGCTCCTGGTACCCGCCAATTCCAGACTCACCCAGTGGCGGCCGGAAACACCGTGGTTCTGTAGGATCATCGGCGCGCTATCGAGATCCTCGACCACGACGTCCACATTGCCGTCGTTGAACAGATCCCCGACCGCCAGGCCCCGTGACACGCGTCTTTCTTCCAGAGCCGGTCCGGCCAGATTGCCGGCATCACAGAAGGTGCCATCTTTCTGGTTCATGTGGAGCAGCTTGGTCTGCGCGTAACCACCGCTGGCAGGCACCTTTTCCATTTGCGGATAGACATGACCGCTCACCGCCACCAGATCCAGCCAGCCATCGTTGTCGAGATCCACGAATGCATCGCCCCACTTCACAAGAGGAAAGGAGGGCAAGGCTACCCCTGACGCATAAGAGACATCCGTAAACATCCAGTTCCCGTCGTTGCGATACAGGTCGCTATAGTCGTCGCCGAAATTTGTCACGTAGATGGAAGGACGTCCATTGTGCAGGTAGTCGCCGAGGGCAACTCCCATGGAGGCTTGCTCAGAGCCCGTCTCGCTCAACGCGGTGCCGGATTCGAGGCCAATCTCGGTGAACTTGCCTTTGCCGTCGTTGCGGTAAAGAAAGTTAGGCAGCGTGTCGTTGGCCACGTAGATGTCAGGCCAGCCGGTGTTGTTGAAGTCGGCCCAAACGACACCGAGACCGTAGTAACCGTGCGGGTCATCCACGCCGGCGGCCTTGGAAACGTCGGTAAACGTGCCATTGCCGTTGTTGTGGAACAGCGAATCGCCTGCGCCCTTCAATCCGCGCGGTCCGCAATAGACATCGATACCGCGATATTTGCAGAGTGACTTGCCGCCAAACGGGGGCAGATGGTCGAGTTGGAAGTCGACATAGTTGGCCACCATCAGGTCCACGAATCCGTCGCGGTCGTAATCTCCGAAAGCCGCACCAACAGACATGCGACCGTCCGCAACGCCGGCTTTCGCGGTGACATCCGTGAACGTGCCATCCCCATTGTTGCGAAACAGAACATTTCCGCCGAGACACGTCAGGTACAGATCTGGCCAGCCGTCGTTGTTGTAGTCGGCCACTGCGCCGCCCATGGCGAAGCAAGGCGCCGCCAGGCCTGACTTGTCCGTCGCATCGCTAAATGTGCCGTTGTGGTTGTTATGATAGAGCGCTCCGCGAGCCGATTCCTTGCGCAGGGCCATCTCGATGGTAGCCGCGTTCGTGAAATAGATGTCCAGCCAGCCATCGCGATCGTAATCCCACAGAATGACGCCGCCGCTCATCGACTCGACAATGTATGTGCTCAGCGGATTGGCGATATGGCGGAAACGGATACCTGCCTTCTCCGTGACGTCCTCCAGCTGCGGTACCGGACGTCCTTTGCACTGAACCTTCTTGGCGTTCGGCGGCGGAGGAGGCGCGGCCGGATGCTGCTCCTGACTCAAAGCCATCGGTGCAAGCAGCACCGCTGCGCCGACGAGCAGGACGCGAATGCAAAGTAATGGTTGCGGATTCAATTGCTGTCCGTCGCGCTCAAGTTCATGGCTTCTTGTCTTCCTTCTTTTGCGGAACCTGCCCGGGGACTGTAGTCCCCAGTTCTCGCAGAACCGCGCGAGCCGCATCATCACCCGGGGCAAGTGCCAGCGCCTTTCGCAATGCCCGGATTGCTTCCGGCTGGTTCCCGGCGCGATAGGCCGTGAACCCGAGATTGCGCATCAGGTTGGGTACTTTGGGATCCCATCCCTCCGCTTCCTGGTAGTGTCCGAGAGCTACGGCATACTGCTCCTGCATTGCTTCGACCGTGGCCAGATCATTGAAGGCGCCGCCCAGAACAGAACGCAAGAATTCTTCCTGGGCCGCTGCCTGTCTCTCCTGGCCCTGCGTCAGCTTGGCGTGCGACAGCGCGTTGCTGCCTAACGGCGTGGCCGCATCCTTGCCCGTCCCCCCCAGAGGAACCGGCGGCTCGTCTTGCGGAAGGCTGGGGACATCGGCTGAAGAAACTCCGGATTCACCCGAATCATCCATGCCACTCCCTTCCTGGTTGTCGGCGATGATGTTTTGCTGAATCGCGCGCGCCTTTTCGAAGTATCGCTCCCCTTCCGCTGCTCTTCCGGAAGCAATGAGGATCCGGCCAAGACTGGTGTAGGCCTTCCGGATATCGTTGTGAGCGTCTACGCCGCTACGTTCGGCGAGTGCAATTGCCTTCCGGAAGAGCCGCTCCGCGCGCTGATTTTCCTTGCGGCGGTAGGCATTCAGTCCCAAGTACAGCCAGGCTTCCGATGAAGACGGATTCAATCTCGCCGCCTCCCCCAGATAGTGATCCGCCTCCTGCGGCTGGTTCGAACTGAACGCCATATAGCCCAGGAGATAGTTCGCAAAAAAATTTCTAGGGTCGACTCGCAGTTGCTCGAGAAATTGCCGGCGGGCCTCCGGCGTGAGCACCCATTCGTTCCGCATCAAGTAGGTCAGGCCGAGAAAGTAGTGGCCGTTTGGAACTTTGGGATCGAGTGAGAGCGCACGCTGGAACTCCCGAATAGCGTCGCCGTACAGGGTGGCATTTCGATAAGCGACGCCGAACAAGAGATGCAGGCTGCTGCGATCACCGGACGCCACCGTCATCTGCTGGAAAATGGCCGCGGCCTTTTCCTTCTCTTTCAATCGGAGCAAACAACTGGCGAGACCGTAGCTGGTTTCGCGGTCGGGACGAATCTCGAGGGACTTCTGGAAAGACTCCACCGCGGCGCGGTAGTCCTTTTTCTTGATCTGCGCCTGGCCCTGAATGGTCCAGGCCGTGGCGTTGCGCGGATCGGCGGCAAGAGCCTGGCTGATCTCTTTGAGTGCTTCGTCCAACCGGCTGGTAAACAAGTTGGCAGCAGCGAGATCGACGTGCGCATCTGCAACATCCTCGAACTCGAGGGACCTGCGGGAGAACCTGGCGGCCTCGGGATATGCGGCTTCAAAGAGGCGCAACTTTCCCATTTCGCGGAGTCCGAGGGCGACTATCTTCTCGCTGGCGGCAGCGGCAGCGGGCAAGTCACCCGCCTCCTTCGCCGAGTTCGCAGCGGTAAATCGCCGCTCAAATTCGTCGAGTGGTGACGCGGGCTTCTGTTGCGCGCTGGCTTGCAGGCACCCCAGAACGGCAAGCAGGAAAAGGCACGCGCCACGCGCAGACCGTCTCCAGAGAATGACGTTCGAAGACCGGGAAGGTGGGGTGTGGATCAAAGCCGAATGTCCCAGGTTGGTACCTAAAAGTACACGCTTGGTGGCGAGCTGTTCAAGTCGCGGGATTTGTCGAGAAATCGCCATCTCTAACAATGTCGGCCGTGCGGGACAGCTAATTCTCGCGGTCTATCATGGGAATATCTTTCTCGCGTGCAAATAAAAAATAGAGATGTGCCAAGGGCGGAAACAGGTGTCTTTCTTTCTGGCGAAACGCTGGCAAAAGCTGTTTAAAACATGCTAATGTTCGGGCCGCTGTAGTTCGCGTTGGACAGACAATGACAAGCAAATCCTCAGCAAAGAAGCCAACAAATGCAGTCGTGTCATTTGAACAAGGTTCCAGCCCCAGTGCATCTTCGATCTGGCAAATTGAAAGTCACTGTCTCTATCGTGGGGCGATCTCGAAAGGAGATTGCACGCAGAGTTAGACACTGCCAAGTTTTCGCAGGGAGCGAAGATCAACACTGCTTAAAGCATAAATCGGAGAAGATCTTGCCAATTTTAATCTTAGCCGCGCTCTTCGTGATCGTGTGGTTGGGAGCTAAGTTCGTTACGTGGCTGGCGTCCGGGCCGAGTGATCTCATTAATAGGCTTGTATCAAAAGAAAGTCCACTAAATTGTGCCACCTGGATACTGCCAGAATCGTGGTCGCCTTCTGTCGAGTGGAGTAAGATGACTCCAATTCGAGGGGGTCCTATGCCACGGATAATGACAAGGATTCTGCTCGGTCCACTGGCTTTGACCCTTCTGGCCTCGCTGTTGCCAAGCCAGCAATCACCTCCTGATTTGATTCTGCTGAACGGCAAGATTTTCACGAGCGATTCGGCGGATCCATATGTCGTAGCGCTGGAGATCCGAGGCGAGCGACTTGTTGCTACCGGAACTGCGGAAAAGATCCGATCGCTGGCCGGGCCGCAGACTCTTCAACAATGGGATCGCCCGATCCGGATGGTGTGCGGCCGCTAGGGCTCGCGCCTCGTCGCTATAGATAATCAGGGATACAGGATCGAGATGCCGCGCCTGTTCAAATTCGGCCAAAGCCTCATCTCGTCGATTCATTAGCCAGAGGCAAAAGGCGTACCAGTGGTGGGCCGTGGCGTAATTTGAATTCAGCTCCAGGGCGCGCTGGTATTCGCGTTCTCCATCCGCCAGTTGGTAATGGGTCGTCGCAATGATGAGTCAAGGCAGTGAAGCTGCAGCCGCCAAAAATCCTTACCATCGGGGCGTTGTGCTGAATGAACCTATCGGGGCGCTGGCGCATCGCCAATTGGGTCGCGCGCCTACGTCGTGTTCGGTGATAGGGTCAATGCCGTCTTTATCGGCAGCAGCTCAACATTTGGGGTGCTGGGCAAGATTGCGACGCTGAAAGATGCTGATCTTAAAGAACTATTCAGTCATTTCCATACGAAATCAATCGGCAGCCCTGATCTGAAGCTCACCAAGTTCATCAAAGCTTGATCGGCTCCGAGATCTGGGAGCGTGGGCAGCGCTGCCCTCGCGCCTGCACCGGTTCGAGACCGAGGTGCTGAGCCAAGAGCAGAACGTCGAAGGTCTGAGCCGAGTCAATCAGGAGTTGCTGGCCACGGATTCACCCAGCGGTGGTGCTGGATCTGTATAGCACGGAAAATCCAGCTTCTATGGAGAACAGGAGCACAGCGCCTACAACGGGCGTAAACCGTTCGGGGTGCTCCAGATGAAAATCTTTTCACACATTGCTAGCAGGCGGAATAGGCGTACAATTGTTGCCGTTTTTGAAGTCGAAAAGGAGATTCCGGCTAAGAATTCTAAGTTACCCAAAAGCCGCTACAGACGGGCTTTTTTGGCGTAAAATACCCCCTCGCCCAACCGGGTGCAGCCGCAGGAGGTTCTCTGATGAAGCGCTCGCTTGTGTTAGTTACATTTCTTAATTACGCACTCCTTGCTTTTTCTCAAACCGACAATCCGAACAAACCAACATGGTGGAACAAGTATCAGCATCTGGCGAAACATGGAACCAGCGGAAACGGTGGAACGTCAAGCCCGCTCAGTGTGGGGAGCAACGTCGATGCTTCCAACGAATGCGGGCCGCAGAGCGAGACTTATATCACGATCAATCCTTCTCATTCGCGATCGCTGGCAGGCGGCTCCAATGAAATTTTTCGGCTACCCATGCGGGGTTATTTCTCCAGTGATGACGGAGGCAGTTGGGGAGGAGTTGATCTGCCACTTCCACCGCCGCTTGACCCTAGTGTTGGCCCTCAAAGGGATGGATGAAGTGGTGCTGGCGGCGTCTCATTCGGCAATTATTGTGCTCCGTAATGTGCTCCGCTTCGCACAACATCGCGCCAAGCATAGCATGTCTTCCCTTTGCTCGAATGTCAGCAAGTTCCATACCCTCTCGATCGGATGCAACTCTGGGATTGCCGGGCTTTGTATTTTCTCTTCCGACCCGATTCGGAATCTGGAGTTGAGGCAACGTTGATCTGGTGAGTTGCAATCAATGAGCGAAATGGCGATATTACGTCAACAATCGACAGGCCAGAGTTTCTCGTTGACCCCAAGGCACCATTCGGGTGGCGCTACTTGCCGCAAGTCTTGCTGACCATCTTCAAGCTCGCAACGCGCAGAT
>DASQYT010000196.1:0-14762 GCA_035639075.1 Candidatus Elarobacter sp. | reverse complement strand
AGCGGCCCGAGCCGCAGGCGGCGATAAACGACGTCGTTGTTCAGATTCATGCGTCGGGATTCACCGGGGATGAGCTGACGTGGCCCTCGACCTGGACCGATCGCGTCGGCCGTGACCGGACGCCTTCAATCCCCGGACATGAACTGGCCGGAGTGGTCACCACTCTCGGCTATGGCACGACGGGGCTGTCGGTGGGACAGCGGGTGTTCGGCCTCACGGACTGGTATCGCGACGGCACACTGGCGGAGTATGTGGCCGTCGAGGCACGCAACCTCACACCGCTGCCGGGCGACGTTGACTTCACGGTTGGCGCGGCCCTCGTGATGCCGGGCCTAACCGCGTGGCAGGGGCTGTTCGAGCACGGCCGCCTTCACGCGGGGCAGAGCGTCCTCGTGCACGGTGCGGCCGGCGTAGTCGGTTCGATGGCGAGCCAACTCGCACGTGAGGCGGGCGCATACGTCATCGGCACGGGGCGCGCTGGCGGCCGTCAGACGGCTCTCGACTTCGGCGCACAGGAGTTCGTCGACCTCGATAACGACGCCCTAGAAGATGTCGGCAAGGTCGATCTGGTTTTCGATGTCCTCGGCGGCGACATCGCGAAGCGGTCTGCGGGCGTGATTCGCGCCGGAGGAACGCTGGTGACCATCACCGGCCCAACCGAGGCGCGGCCCGCTGACGGCGTGACTATCGATTTCGTCGTCGTACCCGATCGCGCCCAATTGAGTGAGGTCGTGCAGCGGGCCCGGACTGGGCGGCTGCGGACAAACATCGGTAACGTGGCTGCCCTCGACGATGCCGTCGCCGCCTTCAACCGGACCGAACGGATCAAGGGAAAGACGATCATCCGCGTTCGTCCGTGAGGTATCGCATCGCTCGACAATTTGCTAAACCACAAGTTCATCGTTTCCTTTCATGGACCGACGAAACTCCTTCGGCTCGGTTCGCATAGAGAAAATGTCGGGGCTTCGGAGATTCGAGAACGAGACTAAGCACGCGCTCTTCGAACTTGCGGTCCGCAATGGTAAATCGATCATGTTGACGCGCATGTTCCCCCCAAGAGTCCACAACGAAATTCTCGAGATATACGCCGGGATTCTCCGCATCGGAATAAACGCCCCAGCGCGTGGCGCCGTCGCGTCTTCGAATCCGCTGGTAATCGTGCAGTGCATCCAGAAATTCCGGAACCTTCTCTGGGTCGACGCGGTATTCAATGGCGACAAGCACCGGCCCTTCGTCGGGTTCCGGTTGCGTAACCATCGAAAGTTTTCCCCAATGGCTCCACGCCTCCAACGAACCCCTTGCCGCGGGCAATCGCGCAACAACGGGAAGCGCCAAGCAAGCGGCAATGCCAATGCCCGAAAACAGCAGCGCTGTGTTTGCGCTCGTATGTTCCGCAGCAAAGCCCCACAGTGTGCTGCCCAGTGCTACGCTTCCCTGAAACACGAAAAGGTAAATCGCCAGCACGCGCGCCCTCACCCAGTCGGGCGCAAGATTCTGCACCAGCGTGTTGAACGTGGACATGAACACCGTCCAAGCTGCGCCTCCAAACAAAATCAGAAAGCAGAGCAACGGCAACCGGTGCAAGGTCGCGAGCGCAAGAATTACGGCTGCGAACACTACTGTCGCTCCAGAAACAACCCACTCGACCGATAATTTGCTGCGCGCGCGCTGCAGCACTACCGCCCCAATTACCGCACCCACTCCGAAAAAGCCGAGCAGCAATCCGTAACCGAGCGAACTCTCCGTCAACCCTCTTGCCACTGCCGGGAGCAGCGCCCAAAACGCGCTCGAAAAAAAGATCACGCAGGCCGAGCGGAACAACAGCTTCTGAATGTCGGGTGAATAACGTACGTAGCGCAGCGCTGCGATGGTCGCTCCACTGAGCGTCTCCGCGGGAAGCTGGCTTTTTCGCGCCGGCCGTTTCCAACGCGCGATTACGGCAATCACGCCCAGGAAAGAAAGCGCGTTCAGCACAAACGCCGTGGCTACGCCGGCTACGGCGATAATCAGTCCTGCCAGGCCGGGGCCGACTGCGCGAGCCAGGTTGAATTCAATTCCGTTCAACGCCATCGCTGGCGACAGATCTTCTTTCGGCACAAGCTCCGGGAAAATAGCTCGCCACGTTGGAGCTTCGATCGCGTCACCTGCCGAAAGCCCAAAGGTCAGCAGAAGCAGCAACCACGGCGTCATTGTGCGGGTGATCGTGGTTGCTGCGAGCACGATGGCGATCCCCAGCATCCACATTTCGGTTCGCAGGATCAGTTTGCGACGGTCAAAAATGTCCCCGATGGAACCGGCAGGTAACGCCAGAAGGAAAAACGGCAACGCACTCGCGGTTTGAATCAGCGCGACATACATCGGACTCGTCGTGAGCGAGGTCATCAGCCACGCCGCACCCACACTCTGCATGAACGTGCCGATGTCCGAAACCAGGTCCGCGATCAGAAGATCACGGAAAAGAGGAATGCGAAGAGGACGCCAAGGACTTTGCGATTGTGTAACGAAACTTTCCACCCAAAGATAATGGAGCAAATCGAGCACACTTACGAGCGTTTATGCGACGTGGGATGAGTGGTTCTCGGCGAAGATTTCGCCTCCCGTGATGCAACGAGGAGCGTAAGACATAGTCCAGACTGCCTTATTGCGTTCGTGGTATTCGGTGCCTTCCCACGGGTGTCACAAATGTGCAAATACGAGTAAGGCGTTCCGGCAAACATCACGCAATGAAGGTGAGCAGGGGCCGACATTCCGGCGCCCGTTGTCTGAACTTAAAGAAACCACGGGACCGCCACTGCTTCTAGCTTTCGTGGACTTTCTGCGCGAGTTCGCGAAACTCCTTGGCTTGTTTGTGGCTTGCCTTTACTTGTAACTCCGCGAGCTGCCGAGATTTCTCACTCGGCATCTGCGAAACCAAAGCCTCAAGCTCAATTGCCGCTTCGCGCGCGTGGTCGGCCTGTTTCAACATTAAATGTTCGAATTTCCGCACTGACTCATTGTGATCCATAAGTTCCTCTTTCCAAAGATACACCTTTGAGGGCTGCCGCAAGTATTCTCTATTGGTCAGAAAAACGAACTTCAATCCGCCGATCCAGAGCAGGACAACGAGATCAAAGTTGGGGCTGTGCTATTTCTTCCGTGCGATCGAGGCATCTTCCATACTGGCCTGCTTGTTCCAGCCGTGGAAACGCGAGAGGTCACCCGCATTCCATGCCTCACGGAGTCCAGGAGTACTCAAATCCCAGTCTGGGCGGATTTCGCTCGTCACGGCGCGCAGATCGTGCCAAAGATCGATGACCGATGGACGCCCCCAGAACCAATAGCCGTTATAGATGCTGTAAATCACGAGGCCCGGCTTGAGCACGAGAGTATGCGGGATCATCGGGTTGTTCTCGGGGTCGGTGTACTCCTGGATGTCGAGATCCTTTTGAATCGTTCGGCCGGGGTCCGAAAGGAAAGTCCACTGGGCTCCGACTGACGCACGGAATTCCTGCAGAGTATGGTGATCGTCGGTGGAGATCGTGGCGATTTGGGTGTACGCCACCGCGATCTTCGGGTAGAACGCGGCGAGTTCTAAATGCTGCTGGTGCTCCTTCGGGCAATAGTGGCCGCGCGCAAGGGTAAGGATCAGCGGATCATCGCCCTGTAGCTCGCTGAGCTTACGCACTTTGCCTGTGTGATCGGGCAGTTCGTAGTCGGGGAAGACACGTCCGGGTGCGATGTCAGAGCGCATGGTTGGACTCGTTTGGTGGTGACAGGACCGCCTGAGCGTCTTTCACTTCGGCAACTCGGTCCCGGCTTGCTCCGCAACCATATATGCGGCGTACCAGTCGGACCAGTTCGCGTCGCGCTGCCCGGTACGCTTTTCGTGCTGCCCGTGAGCGGCCTCTGATCGCCGGAGCGCGCTCGCGAGGTCACCCGCGGAGCCGAATGAAATTGCGGCAGGATCGATGCGCCCTGGAAGCCGGGTCGTGACTTCCTGCAGCAGCCAGCCGTTGCCATCCGGGTCGTTGAAAGTGGCGAAGGAACTGTAGGTGGCGTGATCGGGCGATGGTCCCCTGACGCGGCCGCCTGTGCCGTCGGGCTGGAACTGAGCGCCCGGCGTCCCTGCGTGAAAAACATCGCTGACTTCGACAGCGTGGGCTGCGAGCTCATTGCGCGCAGCCTCGATGTCGGAGGCGACCAGGTACAGGCCCCGGGCCGAGCCCGGCACGGCCGTCGTGATGTTCGTGCCGAATTGGACCGAGCACCCGGACCCGGGCGGCGTAAATTGGACGATCCGGAAGCCGTTATCGAAGCGAAAGTCGGCGTCGAACCGCCAACCCAGGCTCTTGTAGAACTCCTTCGCACGATCGACATCCGAGACGGGGATGACGACCGCTTCGAACTTTAAGTCGACCCTCGCGACACTCGTGTCGATGCTGCGGACTACATTCGTGCTCATAGCTGCCTCCTGAGTTGTGTCATGTGCATCACCATCGATATTGAGTTTGCGCACCATTCGCCGTTCCGTAACCGGAGATTTCCAGACCGCGGTTCGGACAGTTTTGCCGTTCCATGTCACGTCGCGCGGCAGACCGACATTTACTGAAAGCAACCTCGGCATTGGTACCCTCGTCGAAGTCCAGCGTCAAGCTCTTGTCTAGCAACACGCAGCTTCGATCACCTCAGTAACTTACCGGCGAGCCAGTAATCGATACTGACCTTGCCCGGACCAGAGCAGATCAGCGAGATAAAGATGAGCACGTACAGGACTTCCGGAAGGTAGAGGAAATCGTCGAGCCAGCTGAGAAACGAAAGTCCCTTAGGCAACGTGGAAACCGCGCTGGTCAGAGTGGCGACAATCATATCGATCAATAACGCGACGCAGGCCAGGCTCGAAAGAAACCCCACGGTCAGCAAGGATCCGCAAACGAACTCGACACCCGCCACGAAATAAGCCGTCTGGCGGGGAAACGGGACCTTGGCCGTAACGAGCGTGTCGTAAACAGGTTTCGTGCCGCCGGCGACAAACAATTTGTTTCCCCCGGAGATGGCGAAGAACAACCCGATCGAAACGCGTACCAGGAGGATGGCATATTGTTCCAAATCACGGCCACCCGTCAGCGCAAACTGGACCAGCCCTTTCCAATCCATCTCTTGTCCCTCCATCGGAGGATGTGCTGCAACGATACCCAATATCTTGCGCTTCGACTTCTCTGCTAACCGCGCAACTCAGGACTTAGTGGGTCTCTGACGAGCTTGCTTCATAAAACCTCGGACGAAGTCGGCAATCTGATCGGCTGCGGTATCGAGGGCGAAATGGGGGCCGTCGACGATGTGGACTTCGGCTTTCGGAACGTCGCGGCGATAGGCTTCCGGCTCGGAGGGATCGAACGAGGCTTCATACTTGCCCCAGAGGACGAGCAGGCGAGGCTGCTTTTCGCGCATCCAGGCTTGCCACTTAGGATAGCTATCGACGTTGGTGCGGTAGTCGTAGAAGAGGTCGCTTTGAATGTCGACTTGGCTGGGCCGGTTGAGAAAGTAATATTCATCGGTCCAGAGATCGGGGTCGTGGCGTTGGAGGTCGGGATCGTTGCCGACATGGCGTGAACGCGTGGTCTCCAGTGAGAAGAGATTTGTGCGCAGGGCGCTTTCGTAAGCGGCGCGATCGGCCCAGTAGGCGCGGCGTGTCTTCCAATTCTCGCCGAGGCCGGTATTGTGAGCCACGGCATCCTGGACGATGAGAGCTTCGACACGCTCCGGATGGGCCAGGATCATGCGAAAGCCGACGGGGCCGCCGTAATCCTGCATGTACAGGGTATAGCGCGAAAGGCCGAGCGCGTCGGTGAAGTGATTGATGATCTCGGCGATGTGGTCGAAGGTGTATGCGAACTTTTTTGGGTCGGGCCAGTCACTGTGGCCAAAGCCGGGGTAATCGGGGGCGACAAGGTGATAGCGGTCGGAGAGGCGCGCGAAGAGAGGTTCAAACATGCGCGAGGAAGAGGGAAGTCCGTGCAGCAAGACGAGCGTGGGGGCGTCTTTGGCACCGGCCTCCCGGTAAAAGATGGAGAGGCCATCTATCTGTACAGTGCGATAAACAGTCGGGTGTTCCACGGAACGTTCCCTCCCTTGGCTGTGGGCCGGCAATGCAAAGGTTACGAGCATCGCCGCGGCCAGCAGCCTCGTGCCGAAAACATACAAGCTGCGGATCCGGTCAGGCGAGCCCAAAATGTGCATCGTCATTCCTCCATACTTAACACTTTCTAAGCATTCTTCTTCCGAGGATCGTCTTTCGCTTCAATGTACTCCAGGCCGAGTGGCCCCATTGCGGTTACTTGCGTGACGTACTCGCCGGATTTCGCCCAGTGGAAGTGGGGAGTGTTGCCAGGGAGAACAACCACAGCGCCGGGCGGATAGGCTTCCAACTTATTCGCGTCGAATTCATCACCCAACCCGATATAAGAGACGCCAGAAATCACGGTGTAGACTCGGTCCTCCGGGTGCTTGTGAGGCATCAGCTTCTCGCCACGGGGCACTTTGACCCGGATAGTGTAAGGGCCGGGCTCCGAGGGCTGCCCGACGATGACGGCAAGCCGTATGGCGGGTGGGAACGCCGGGAACGGTTTCCAATCAATATCTTCGGACAGGATGGCTTTGAATACTTCCTGTCCAGGTTGGTGACTACGGACGCCGCTTTGCGCGGCAGGCTTTACCGCGCTGGCTTTTTGAGACATAGAAACCTCCTTTCGTGCAGAAAATGTAAAACATCAATGCAGACTTTCGAGATACGTCCGCCAGTGATGCCGCGATGTCAGTGCAAGTGACTGATCAAGGCAAAGATTGGCAGAAGCGCGACGACGAGGCGCGGCGCCGGCATCCGATCCGCCCAAGCGTTAACCGTACGTGAGATCGGTGCTCTCTGGGCGTTCCCAATTCTTATGCCGCTGAAACCGACTTCTTCTTCCCATCGAGTGCCAGCAGAAGAAGTTTCAGAAGCGCTTCGTCCGAGAACGGGTTCTGACCTGAGATCAACTCGCGATCTTGAAGAACGTAGCTCTTCCATGGAGCGACCACACTTACGTCACCGCCCGCCGTACGCAAGGCGAAGTCCGGGTAGAAGAGAACCTTGCCACCAATCTCAAGCGGCTCCCGCTGCTGTTCTTCCGCCGTCGAAAAAATGGTCATCTTATATCCAGAATAGATCCAGCCTTGAGCCTTTGCGTGTGCTCCAGCCGCATCGCCTGCTGCCAGCGCTCCGACCACCTCCGTCGAATTCGGAAGAGCGGAGAGAAGTGAAATCGGCCCATGGCAGAGCACCGCCGTAGGCTTGGATGTTTCATGAAAGTGTCTCATCACCGTGCCAGCGTCGGGATCATCGAGAAGATCTATCATCGGGCCGTGACCGCCGGGGACGAAAACAGCGTCATATTGATCCAGGCCCGATGCGATGACATCCGAGATACGAGTTGGATTTTTGAGCCCAGTCAGGGTGTCGCGGAATTTTAGATAGTCCTGAAGCTTAGCCTCGTCTCCACCGAAGAAGTCGGCTACAGCTGAATTGACATCCAATTGCGGCGTGTTGCCTTTGGGGTTGGCGAAAGTGATTTCGTAGCCCTCCTTCATCAGGGCGCGAACTGGAACCGTCAGCTCGTTGAGATAGTAGCCAGCGCCGGCGTATACCTTGCCATCTTTCAAGGGCAAACCGTGACCGCTCGAGACTAGCACTAAGACTTTTCCTGCTGTCATTTTGTTCTCCTTTTTGAAATCGAATTCTGTTCTCCTGAATATGAGCTAGCTCTTCCCCCAAAGTGCGCAACGACGGGCCACCGCGGTTGATGTGAGTTATGCCCCGGGGAATCCGAACATCAGCCACGACTGATTGGCTACCCAATGCGGATATAGCTCCGTCATCTGATCGAACAGCTCCTGGTCGGACGTCGCGGTTTTCTTGACCCGATCGAAATCCTGTAGGTAACGCTTGGTGTCCTGGATCGCCGAGGGAGAGTCGGGCGCGCCGGGCTTCTTGTGGCCGGCGACAACAATCTCCGGGTTCAGCGCCGCTAACCGGTCTAGTGCCGCGATCCAATTTTTTCGGCTCTCGGCGGTGGTGTCGCCGACGTACATTCGGCATTGGTTGTACACAACGTCGCCGGCAACGATCAGGCCGATGGATGGAACGTGTAGAGACGTCGTATCGGCACTATCGGTGTGGCCCTGCTCGATGATGCGCAAATCGTGGCCCTCTAGAGTGAACGTGTCATGCTCATAGGGCTCAGGTGCCAGCAACTTCGTGGGCACTTGCCCGGGAAACAATCGGCGGGCTAACCGCTCCACTGCGGGAGAGAGATAGAGTTGCATGGCGTTCAGCGTTTTGGGCGTTGTTATCGCCCGAGCGCCCGGGAAACGGTCGAGCAGAATGCCCAAACCGTAGAAGTGGTCGAAATGGGCGTGCGTTATATAGATGGTCTCCAAGTTGCGGTTGTGCAGAGCAATCCAATCCGCGAGAGCCTCGGCCTCAGCCACCGTCATCATTGCGTCTACCAGCACCGCGTCGTGCTCGCCGAAGATTAAAGTCGACGTGATCGGGTCAAAGCCGAGCGCTTCCCCGAAGGGCCTTGGCCGCTCGCCGACCATAGCCTTTCCCGGAGCGGTAAAAACGTTCACACTAAGTGTGGTCTCTTTCAGTCCATTTGTGCCGCCCATCTGGTACTCCTTTCGATGTCAGCGCGAGTGACTGTTCAAGGCAAAGAGTGGCAGAAGCGCGACGACGAAGCGCAGGGTCGGCATCCTAGCCGCGCAGAGCGTTAACCGTACTTGAGATCGGTGCTCTGTCCGACCTCGATAATGTAACCGTCAGGATCGCGGATGTAGCAGCGGATCTCGCCGTACTTGGGGATCGGCTCCGTGATGAACTCCGCTCCTCGACTTTTCCATAATTTGTAGCAGGCTTGAATATCCGCGACACGGAAATTCATGAAGCTGTTGATGTGATTCGGGTCGGGGACGCTGAGCGTTACCGTCGGCTTATCCGGGGTCGGCCCGCCTCCAACGTTCAGAATCATCCAGATATTCGCAAGCAGAAGGTACGCAGGCGCGTTGCCGTCGCCCAGGGTCAGAATGCGAGCGCCGAAGACCTTTTCGTAGTAGCGAGCCGATCGCTCGATGTCGGCGACGGTAAGAAATTGCGCGATGCTCATCCCCTCTTGCGGAGGCATCTCATAGCTCTTCTGTTCGATTTGTACACTGCTCATTGAGGGCCCCTCTCAACTGGGATTCCCATTCTGCTCCCGGATGGTCACCCTTGTATACCCAAGAGCCATTCCGAGCAAAACAAGTTGTGCGTTGGGTAGTGGTCAGTTTGGATTTTTGAACGATTGTGTCACGAACCAAAAAATCCAAACTGACCCACTACCGTGCGTAGCAGCCCGGAGAGGACCACCCGCGGCGTCGCTAGACTCCCGGAACATACGGTGTGGTACCATCCCCCGGCGGTCATCTTAAGACGCGATTCCAACCCGAGCCACTCGACCTTAGAAAGCTTTCCCTGTGAAGGAGAACACACCATGTCTGAACTCGTGACGAAATCTGTGGCGCAAGAACAACCAGGACAGAAGATAGAAACACGCACCGCCGCGCAACGTGTCGCCGGCTTCACCGTTGTTGTGACCGCCGTCGCAGTGCTCGCCGTCCTCGTCGCTACGGCCGTTTACGCACAGGACAAATACTCGCTGAAATCGCCGAGCGGAATCGCGTTTTCCGACTTCAAGGGATACGAGGACTGGGCTGTCGTCTCTTCCGCGCGGACCGACGAAGTGCTCAAGGTGATCGTCGGCAATCCGACCATGATCACGGCATACAAGGCCGGGGTTCCCGGCAACGGCCAGCCTTTCCCCGAAGGCTCCATGATCGTGAAACTCCAGTGGAAGCCGAAGAAGAGCACGGAGGCCCCCTTTGTCGTAGATGTGCCCGACGTCTTTAAGCAGGCTTTCGTCATGGAAAAGGACAGCAAGAGATTTCCGAAAACCGGCGGGTGGGGATACGCGGTGTTCAACTACGATGCTGCATCGGACAAGTTCACGGCCGATGAGAAAAGCCTCGCAGACTGCGGACACTCATGCCATGTGGCTGTGAAGGCGAAGGACTACATCTTCCACCCGTACCAGAAGCGTTGAGCTTCGCCTGCCCCGACATTAAATACCAGCGCAAAGGATGTCCCAGTGCGGGGCCTTATACTCCTCGGCACTTTGCAGTTACACGTAACGCCCGAGTTCCGCCTCGGCACTCAGCCAATCTTCGACGTCGTGGCCATCTTGCCGGCCACTTGACTCGTACAGCTTGAACGCGAGTCGGGCAATCTCGTCGTGAGTAGGGGCCCGTCGACCGCCGGTGTTGGGGCCCATCCCCCACTCTCCCGCGGCGTGCGAAGTGACGAAATGAGATGCTTCTGTCACAACTCCCTTCTCTATTCTCCCAACTTCAACGACTAATCCTGTAGGCACCTCGCTGATGCGAGGCTCGTTATCTGCCATGGTCTCAGGCTCCTTTCGCCGCAGCCGCCGCACCGGTATGTCGCAGGGCGTTGAACGTGGCAATCCCGGCGCAGACCAGAGGCGCTGCTTCGAAAGATAACACCAGAGGCCTTGGCCGCAAAGGTCCACCGCGAGTGTGCCAATTCAAGGGGTCATTCCAATCTCACAGAACCCCTTTTCCGGATTGCCGACGACTCAGGAGTCACTAACGGTGAACGCGTTTGTCGGTAATAACCCGACGGGGGCGCTGATAACTTCCGGGTTGCCCGACTCGGGAGCAACCAACGGAACATGCCGAGATTGCTTTCGCTGAGTTCACTTTTGCTTCCCCACTACTCCAAGGCGAGGCGATTTTTTATCTCAATTTGATGACCGTGCCTTTTGCACGTCCTTTTCGAACGATTAGCACCCTAGAAGTTGGGTGACACTAACGGCCGACTATTACCATGCCAGTCGCCATGCACTACGCGCAACGAACATCTGTGTAGTTATTCACGATGGAAAGCAGCGTCCGAATGCAAGCAGCAACTTGGGCGATCCTTGAATGCGAATCTTCCGCCGGAGCAGCGCCCATACAAGATTGGCTTCCTTGCGCAGAAAGCGCAGCCAAGTCTGGCTGTCGGCAGTAAGTCGCAGATCGGCTTGCCCATTGTGGCCTTCAGAAACCTGCAACTTTTCGTCTCGAATTGTGACTGTTGCTTTCACTTCGTCGTGGCCGGTGAACGTGAAGTGATAGACAGCGTTAAGACCTTTTGACTGACCTTTCTGAAAAACGAAGTTCAAGCCTCTCAGGAAGGCGCGAATGGTTCCTTGGCCGGCGAGGCCGTTCGACACACGCTTGGTCTTTTTGTGCGGAAAGCGCCGCGCCACGTAGTCCTCGGCGTCGGAGCCGGGAACTACGTAGATCGTTTCAGTTTTGTCTTGCAGCGGTTTCACCACATCCTTGAGAAACTCCTTGCGGTCGGTCAAGAACGGCGCAATCACGTCCTCTCCGGCAGGACAAACCGACAAGCAGTAGGCGGCCTTGTAGTTCGCCCCAAACGAAAGGCTCTGCCACATGGACACCGATTCGGCACCCGAGACTTTCTCCCGGTAATCGAGCGCGCTCTTGCTATCCGCGATTTTTTCCACCCAGTCGTTGAACCCGCCCATGAACTCGCGGTAGTTGTGCGTGTAGCACGCGGAAAAATCGAAGCTGCCATCTCTGCCGATGGCTCCAGTCGGGCACGCCGCGACGCATAGCTTGCATTCTAGGCAGGGGTTATAGACGACCGGATGTGAATATTCGGAGATTTCTGCATCCACCAGTACCGTTCCCAGGAGAATGAAATTCCCGAACTTGGGATGAATCACGTTCCGATGAATCCCCATCTGTCCGAGGCCGGCCGCTACCGCTACAGGCTTGTGAGAGATCACCCACATTTTTGATCCCCAACGATCAGCCTCCATAGGGAACCCAACGGCTCCGCCATTGATCGCGCTAGTCCCAACCTCTTGCAGTGCCGTTACGATTCGGCGGGCCACTTCGTTGGTTTCGTCTGTCGTGTGATGGAATTCGAGATTGGAGATTGAGCGGGCTGGGGTCCGGATGTTCTCCCGGTTCATGCGGCAGACAACACTAATGAGCGTTCTCGTTCTGGGAAAGACGTTCTCAATATCGGCTTTCTGATCGGCAATTTCTGGCCGGTCGCGCTCAACAAAACCCACATCGTCTGCACCCGCATCCAGGCACAACTGCCGGAGCCAAGCTGCATCAAGGACCTGATCCGTGGGGACTTCACCCCGGTTCATCCTCTCCTCGTAAAAATGCTTCACGGTTGGGTGTTCAGCCAAATTCTCCACTAATGTTCTCCTCGACGGCCTGCAAGAACGTCAGTTCCAACCGGCCTATCCCACTCCGACCGGCACCAGCTTCTTAGACGCCTTCCAGAGCTGCCTGTTGATGAACCCGGGGGCGAGACGGCGCATGATTGCGAGCTGTTTTGACTGCCCTGGCCGGATCTCGAGGGCACCCGTCTTGAGGGACGCAAAGGATTGCTTCACCAGCTCCTCAGTGGTGATCAAGGTGACCTCGCCTTCGGGAAAGGCTGCCGTCAAATCTGTCTTCACTGCCGGGGGCATAATCTCAATGACCTCTACGCCGGTTTCCTCCAATTGGAACCGCAGCGACTGGGTGTAGGAGTGGATCGCCGCCTTGGTGGCGCAGTAGATCGGCGCGCACGGCAGCGGCACGAAGGCGAGGCCGGAGGACACGTTGATCACCGTGCCTTTGTTCGCTGTGAGGAGGTCGATAAACGCGGACGTCACGCGAATTACGCCACCGACGTTAATGTCCATCTCTGTCATCAACCCTGTGAGGTCGGCTGCCGGGGCCTTGAGGTTCTTGTAGAGCATGATGCCCGCATTGTTCATCAGCACATCGAGCTTGGGAAAATCAACTCTCACGCGCTTCGCGAGCGCGGCGATTTGCGCGGGTTCTGCGACGTCGCTCTGGATGGTGTGGAGCTTGGGGTGCTCGGCTTTCACCTGATCGAGCACTGCTTGGCGTCGACCGGTCACGATGACTTCGTTGCCGAGTTCGAGAAGCTTGAGGGCAAAGGCAAGGCCGATCCCGGCGGAGCCCCCGGTAATGAGGATGGTGCGGCCGCTGAGTTTCATAGGAGACCTTTCGTAAATGTTGTCCACGAAAACATGTTCATTTGTGGCGGACCGGAAACTTTTCGACCCTCACGAGCCCATCTTCCAAGCTCGCATGCTACATTAGATTACAGTCATAATCTTATGGTTACAAGAAAAATCTCAAAAGCTGTGCAAAAGATGATCCCGCACGCTCACCAACACTTTCTCCCGTTCGGCAGGCTCGGTAAGAAGGCGGGCAATGGACACGGCGCCGGCCATCGCACTGAAAATAACGAAGAAATTTCGTTCCCGCTCTGGTGCCGTCGCACCCGGCATGAACTCCACCCACCGCTCCAAGCGCTCTTTCATCAGGCTTGAAATTTGTTTCCTGACGGTAAGTTTGGCGCGAGCAATCTCCGGCGCCAACGCGGCAACCGGGCAGCCCGTGTCGGGATGATCGCAGTGTTCGGTTGAGAGGTACCGTCGGACGACCTCCTTCCACCTGTCCTCACGCGGCACGTCTTGCAGGGAGGAATAGACCTTCTCGCTGTCCGAGAATGCCTGCGCAATGGCCTCAGCGAAAAGCTCGTGCTTGCTGCGGAAATGTTTGTAAAAGCCTCCCACAGTCAGGCCCGACGCCTTCATCACGCTGGCGACACCAGGCCCCTTCAGCCCTTCGGCGCGGAGCTTGCGAGCGGTGTTCCGCACGATACGATCTCGCGTCTGCGTCTTGTGTTCCCGTTCGTAACGCATATCGGTTCCTTATTAGATTATACATGTAATCCACAGATTCAAAGATTTTAGTCAGCGAGAAGTAGTACTGGCTCTGCGACAGCCAGTCGAGACATCGTGGTCGGCACGATCACACTGGGATTCTCCGACCTAGAAATCTGCTTCTGCGAACTCCGCCGAGTCGATGCGTTTCCTCTCCGTCATGGCATTCGGAAGTGGACCGCGGGGCCGCAGGTCAGTACCGACAAACGTGTTTGCGGTCAGGTTACTCCCAGATGGTCGGCGCAAACCGGAAGTAACGGCGCGATCGGGCGATCACTGTCGCGGTAGGGCCTTGACGTGATGATTTCCTGAAATGCGAGATCGCCGGAATTGAAAGCGAGCTGAGTGCAGGACATCCAATTCCGGCGTCTTTCATCTAGGGTCCAACTGGGGTCCAAAACTTGGCCATTTTGCGGGTCTTTCGGGTGTCTCATTGGTGTAAGGGCAACCGAATCAATGGGACTTAGAGTCTGATCGTCGACTCATAACCCGAAGGTCGTCAGTTCAAATCTGACCCCCGCAACCATTTCTAAAGCTTGTCTCAGGATGAGCTTAGGCGACGAGTGACGGGCGAATTGGTGCTTCCGATTTATAGCCCAATTCGCCCAATTCAAATCCCAGCCCAGCTTTCTCGCACCATTCCCTCCGATAAGTCTCGTCGTACCGCAGTTGCGCCGCGTAGAGGTCGATCAAGTTTTGCGAATGGCCTAGCCACAGTTTGATTAGGTCGTCCGGCACCCCCGCCTTGCGGAGTACCGCAAAACGAAAGCGGCGGAACGCGTGGTATCCGCCTTGTCTCCCCGCTTGCTGCAACACATCCAGGACATTGCGCGAGTCCAGAAGCCGTCCCGCTCTCGTCGT